>NZ_JBWKZE010000010.1:75913-207666 GCF_059424205.1 Pseudomonas sp. GW456-12-1-14-TSB6 | reverse complement strand
CTCCCGAAGCGTCGGACCGCCCGGAGGGAGAGGGAGCTGACCGAGGTGTATTGCGTGATACATCGACCTGAAGAATCGAGTCGATTATGGATTCAGCGAAGAGCTTTCAGGTCGGTGTAACCCTGAAGCATCCCCGGATCAGTCCCCTCTCCCTCCGGGCGGTCCGACGCTTCGGGAGGGTTAGGGTGAGGGGGCTTTTGGGGTTACTCGAAATGCTCGGGATTGACCGGATCCCCGGACTGCATATTCAGCTGCTTGCGGATGTCCTCAAACATCAGGTCGTAATGCTTATGCACCGAGCCGATCTGGCTGTGGCTCTTGGGAATGCCGTACTTTTCGGCAATCTGCGTCACGTTGCGAGCGAAGTTGTAGGCTTCCTCCTTGGGCAGAAAGAACGGTTCGTTGACCTCTTTGCCCTGCATGCTGCCATGCAGGGTGAACTGTATCCCTTTGCCTTTCTGGGGATCGGTGAACACTTCATAGTCGAGGTGCACGTTGTAATTGACGTCGTCGTCAGTCAACGCGTGCCGCTCGATATGCAAATGACCGGGTTCGAACTGGGCCATGGTTTTCTCCTTTCAAGGCATGGGAGAAGGGCAGACCTGAGGTCTGCCCCCGGAGTTTCTTTTTATCGGTAGGTGATGCCCGGCGCTGCCGTGCTGACCCGCGTACCGGCGGTACCCTGGACGATGGCTTCGATGTCCGAGAGCGAACCGATCACCGCGACCTTGCCAGTATGGCGCGCAAACTCGCAGGCTGCCTGCACCTTCGGCCCCATGGAACCGGCGGCGAAGCCCAGGCGTTCGAGTTCGTCCGGGTGGGCCTGGGCAATCGCTTTCTCGGTGGGTTTCTTGAAGTCGATGTACGCCGCGTTGACGTCGGTGGCGATCACCAGTAAGTCCGCCTCCAGCTGTTCGGCCAGCAGCGCCGAGCACAGGTCCTTGTCGATCACCGCTTCGATGCCTTTGAGATTGCGGTGCTCGTCGTACATGGTCGGAATCCCGCCACCGCCGGCGCAGATCACGATGCTGCCCTTGTCCAGCAGCCACTTGATCGGGCGGATTTCAAAGATGCGTTTGGGCCGGGGGCTGGCGACCACACGGCGGAACTTGTCGCCGTCCGGGGCGATGGCCCAGCCTTTTTCGGCGGCGAGTTTTTCTGCTTCGGCTTTCTCGTAGACCGGGCCGATCGGTTTGGTCGGGTTCTTGAAGGCCGGGTCGTTGGCATCGACTTCGACCTGGGTGAGCAGGGTGGCGAACGGGACTTCGAAGTCCAGCAGGTTGCCCAGTTCCTGTTCAATGATGTAGCCGATCATGCCTTCGGTTTCGGCACCGAGCACGTCCAGCGGGTAAGGGGTGACGGAGGTGTAGGCCGCCGCTTGCAACGACAGCAGGCCGACTTGCGGGCCATTGCCGTGGGCGATGACCAGTTGGTTGCCGGGATGGATCTTGGCGATTTGCTCGGTGGCGATGCGGATGTTGGCGCGCTGGTTGTCAGCGGTCATCGGCTCGCCACGGCGGAGCAGGGCGTTACCGCCCAGGGCTACGACGATACGCATGGTGCATGTCCTTTTCGTGTTGATCGCTGATCGTTCCCACGCTCCCGCGTGGGAATGCATCCCGTGACGCTCTGCGTCACAGCGGACGCGGAGCGTCCGGGGGCGGCGTTACCACGCGGAGCGTGGGAACGATCAGTGCCAAAGCCGGGTTACAGATCAGCCAAAGTCGACACCAGAATCGCCTTGATGGTGTGCATGCGGTTTTCCGCTTGCTCGAAGGCGATGCAGGCTGGCGACTCGAACACGTCGTCGGTCACTTCGATGCCGTTTTTCAGGTGCGGATACTGTTCGGCGATCTGTTTGCCGACCTTGGTATCGCTGTTGTGAAACGCCGGCAGGCAGTGCATGAACTTGGTGCGCGGGTTGCCGGTGGCTTTCATCAGCTCGGCGTTGACCTGGTACGGCAGCAGTTGCTGGATACGCTCGGCCCAGGCTTCCACCGGCTCGCCCATTGATACCCAGACGTCGGTGTGGATGAAGTCCACGCCCTTGACCGCGGCTTTCGGGTCTTCGGTCAGGGTGATGCGCGCGCCGCTTTCCTCTGCGTACTTCTTGCAGCGATCCACCAGGTCGTCATGCGGCCACAGGGCTTTCGGCGCGCAGATGCGCACGTCCATACCGAGTTTGGAGCCCACCAGCAGCAGCGAGTTGCCCATGTTGTTACGCGCGTCGCCCAGGTAGGCGTAGCTGATCTCGTGGATCGGCTTGTCGGCGTGCTCACGCATGGTCAGCACGTCGGCGATCATCTGGGTCGGGTGATATTCATCGGTCAGGCCGTTGAACACCGGCACGCCGGCGAACTTGGCCAGCTCTTCGACGATTTCCTGTTTGAAGCCACGGTACTCGATGGCGTCGTACATGCGACCCAGCACGCGGGCGGTGTCTTTCATGCTTTCCTTGTGGCCGATCTGCGAAGAGTTCGGGTCGATGTAGGTGACGTTGGCGCCCTGATCATAGGCGGCGACTTCGAATGCGCAGCGGGTACGGGTCGAAGTTTTTTCGAAGATCAGGGCGATGTTGTTGCCCTTCAGGTGTTGCTGCTCGGTGCCGGTGTATTTGGCGCGTTTGAGGTCGCGGGACAGGTCGAGCAGGTAGCGCAGCTCACGTGGGGTGTGGTGTTCCAGGCTGAGCAGGTTACGGTTGTGAATGTTGAACGCCATGATGATTCTCCTTGGATTCGGTAATCGGCCCGGCCGCTACGGGATAGGTGCGGCCGGGGAGATGGTCGTTTAGTAATCGATAGGGTCGCGGATGATCGGGCAAGTCATGCAGTGGCCGCCGCCGCGGCCACGACCGAGTTCGCCGGCGCTGATGGTGATGACCTCCACGCCCGCCTTGCGAAGCAGGGTGTTGGTGTAGGTGTTGCGGTCGTAGCCGATGACCACGCCCGGCTCCACGGCCACCACGTTGTTGCCGTCATCCCATTGCTCGCGTTCGGCGGCGAAGCTGTTGCCGCCGGTTTCGACGACGCGCAGTTTCGGCAGGTTGAGGGCTTTGGCCACGACGTCGAGGAAGGTGCCTTCTTCGCGACGGATGTCGATGCCGCCCTGTTTGCTTTCGTCAGGGCGCAGGGTGAAGGCGACGATCTGGTTGACCACTTCCGGGAAGATCGTGACCAGGTCGCGGTCGCAGAAGCTGAACACGGTATCGAGGTGCATCGCTGCGCGGGACTTCGGCAGGCCGGCGACGATGACTTTTTCCACGGCCTTGTTCTTGAACAGGTTCAGCGCCAGTTGGCCGATGGCCTGACGGGATGAACGCTCGCCCATACCGATCAGCACCACGCCGTTGCCGATCGGCATCACGTCGCCGCCTTCGAGGGTGGAACTGCCGTGATCCTTGTCCGGGTCGCCGTACCAGATCTCGAAATCGGCGTTGGTGAATTGCGGATGGAATTTGTAGATGGCGGTGGTCAGCAGGGTTTCCTGACGGCGCGCCGGCCAGTACATCGGGTTCAGCGTCACGCCACCGTAGATCCAGCAGGTGGTGTCGCGGGTGAACTGGGTGTTCGGCAGCGGCGGCAGAATGAAGCTGGAGTGGCCGAGGAAGTCGCGGAACATCTGGATGGTCTTGCCACCGAAGCTGTCCGGCAGGTCATCGGCGGACACGCCGCCGATCAGGAATTCGGCGATGTGTCGCGGCTCCAGGCTTTTCAGCCAGGATTTGACTTCGTTGATCAGGCCCAGGCCCACCGAATCGGCGGTGACCTTGCGCTCGAGGATCCAGTCCAGCGCTTCAGGGATGGCGACGATGTCGGTCAGCAGGTTGTGCATTTCCAGTACTTCGATCCCGCGCTCACGCATCTTGGTCACGAAGTCGAAGTGGTCGCGCTTGGCCTGGGCGACCCACAGCACGTCGTCGAACAGCAGTTCATCGCAGTTGTTCGGGGTCAGCCGCTGATGGGCCAGACCTGGGGAGCAAACCATGACTTTGCGCAGTTTGCCGGCTTCGGAATGGACGCCGTACTTAGCTTTTTCCGTGGTCATTTCAGTGATCCTCCAGAGTGAAAACGTTGGGCAATTACAGAGTCAGGAAGCCGTCATACAGTCCGTAGGCAGCCACGAGGGCGCCCACGACCACTGCGGCGAAAATCAGCTTCTCGACGTTGGTGAAAACCGGTTGTTTGAGTTCGAGCTTGGCCTTGGCGAACAGGATCGCGCCGGGGGCATAGAGCAGGGCCGAGAGCAGCAGGTACTTCACGCCACCGGCGTAGAGCAGCCACACCGCATAGATCAGGGCGATACCGCCGATGATCAGGTCCTTGCGCCGTTCGGCCGCGAAGCCTTCGTAACTTTCGCCGCGCACCGCCAGCAGCAGGGCGTAGGCCGCCGACCACAGGTATGGCACCAGAATCATCGAAGTGGCGAGGTAGATCAGCGACAGGTAAGTGCTGGCCGAGAACAGGGTGATGATCAGGAACAGCTGCACCATCGCGTTGGTCAGCCACAGGGCGTTGACCGGCACGTGGTTGGCGTTCTCCTTGCGCAGGAACTCCGGCATGGTGTGGTCCTTGGCGGCGGCGAACATGATCTCCGCACACAGCAGCACCCACGACAGCAACGCCCCCAGCAGCGAGATGATCAGGCCGACGCTGATCAGCACCGCACCCCAGTGACCGACCACGTGTTCCAGCACGGCGGCCATCGACGGGTTCTGCAGTTTGGCCAGTTCCGGCTGGGTCATGATGCCCAGCGACAGCACGTTCACCAGCACCAGGAACAGCAGCACGGTGATGAAACCGATCACGGTCGCCTTGCCGACGTCCGAACGTTTTTCCGCCCGGGCCGAGAAGATGCTCGCGCCCTCGATGCCGATGAACACCCATACGGTGACCAGCATCATGTTGCGCACCTGGTTCATCACGCTGCCCAGATCCGGGTTTTTCACGCCCCAGATGTCGGCGGTGAAGATGTCCAGTTTGAAGGCGAAGATCGCGATCAGCACGAACAGCAGCAGCGGCACGACCTTGGCGACGGTGGTCACCAGGTTGATGAACGCCGCCTCCTTGATCCCGCGCAGCACCAGAAAGTGCACGCCCCACAACAGGACAGAGGCGCCGATCACAGCAGCAACGGTGTTGCCTTCCCCAAAAACCGGAAAGAAATACCCGAGGGTGCTGAACAGCAGAACGAAGTAACCGACGTTGCCCAGCCAGGCACTGATCCAGTAGCCCCAGGCCGAAGAAAAGCCCATGTAATCGCCGAAACCGGCCTTGGCGTAGGCGTAGACACCGCCGTCCAGGTCAGGCTTGCGATTGGCGAGGGTTTGAAAGACGAAAGCGAGGGTGAGCATGCCGACAGCGGTGATGGCCCAGCCAATCAGAACCGCGCCGACGTCGGCACTGGCGGCCATGTTTTGTGGCAAAGAGAATATCCCGCCACCGATCATTGAGCCGACTACCAATGCAACCAGTGCACCTAGTCGTAGTTTTCCGGGAGCTTCAGACATTGCATGACTCCATTGCAGGAGAGAAGAGTTCACAGCGTAGTTCTGTTAGCTATTCAAACAGCTGACTTAGATCAGTGCATGGTCACATTCCATTGTTAATGAATGACTTATGAAACCTCTGATGGCATAAGGCTTCTGCCTGTGAGGCCTGTCCTAGAGGCTTTCGGTATATGTAGTTGGGAACTTTTCCTATTACTTTCGAGTTATCACGCTAGTCCGTTTTCAAGGTTTGGCAAATTTTTCGCCTCTGTTTTCAGTACAGAATCGAATTATCAGGATTCCCACACAAAACTGCCTATCCGTGCTAGGCATTAGTGCCATCCGCTATATATAAGAGACGTTAATTGGCGTTATTCAATAAACGTACTTACGCTCTAACCGTTTGGTTAATACCGGTTACATCACCATGGGCGGCCAATGCCGACCTCGGGAACCTGGAGACGCTGGAATGTCGCAACCGACGCAAAAGCTGCGCCTTGGCGCACTGATCGCCCTGGTGGTGGGTTCGATGATTGGCGGGGGGATTTTTTCCTTGCCGCAAAACATGGCAGCCCGGGCCGATGCCGGCGCCATTCTGATCGGCTGGGGCATCACGGCGATCGGCATGCTCACCCTGGCTTTCGTGTTTCAGACCCTGGCCAATCGCAAACCGGAACTGGACTCCGGCGTGTATGCCTACGCCAAGGCCGGGTTCGGCGACTACATGGGCTTTTCTTCGGCGTGGGGTTACTGGATCAGTGCCTGGCTGGGCAACGTCGGGTATTTCGTGTTGCTGTTCAGCACCCTCGGCTACTTCTTTCCGGTGTTCGGCCAGGGCAACACGCCGATCGCCATCGGTTGCGCCTCGGTGTTGCTGTGGGCCGTGCACTTTCTGGTGATGCGCGGGATCAAGGAGGCGGCGCTGATCAATCAGTTGACCACCGTGGCCAAGATCATTCCGCTGATCATGTTCGTGGTCATTGCCGCCGTGGCGTTCAAGGCCGAGATTTTTACCCGCGACATATGGGGCCGCAGCAACCCGAATTTCGGCGGCGTGATGGATCAGGTGCGCAACATGATGCTGGTCACCGTGTTCGTGTTCATCGGTATCGAAGGCGCCAGCGTTTACTCGGCCCGGGCGGAGAAGCGCACCGATGTGGGCCGGGCCACGGTCATTGGTTTTATCGGTGTGCTGGCGCTGCTGGTGCTGGTCAATGTGTTGTCGCTGGGGATCATGAGTCAGCCGGAACTGGCGACTTTGCAGAACCCGTCGCTGGCCGCCGTGCTGGAACACATTGTCGGGCCATGGGGCGCGCTGCTGATCAGCGTGGGCCTGGCCATTTCGTTGCTCGGTGCGTTGCTGTCGTGGGCGCTGTTGTGCGCGGAGATTCTGTTCGCCACCGCCAAGGACAATACGATGCCGGCGTTCCTGAAAAAGGAAAACGCCAACCATGTGCCGGTCAATGCGTTGTGGCTGACCAATGTGATGATCCAGATTTTCCTGCTGATCACGCTGTTTTCCGCCGGCACTTACACCAGCCTGATTTACCTCGCCTCGTCGATGATTCTGGTGCCGTATCTGTGGTCGGCAGCCTATGCGGTATTGCTCAGCGGACGGGGTGAAACCTATGAGCATGCCTCCGCCGAACGCACCAAGGATCTGCTGATCGGCGGCATCGCGCTGTGTTACGCGGTGTGGCTGTTGTATGCCGGCGGGGTGAAATACCTGCTGTTGTCGGCGCTGTTGTATGCGCCGGGGGTGATCCTGTTCGCCAAGGCCAAGCATGAGCAGGGCGAGCCGTTGTTCACCACGCTCGAGAAGGGAATTTTCACCTGCGTCATCGCCGGGGCCGGGCTCGCGGCCTACGGGTTGTACAGCGGCGTGTTGTCTCTGTGAGGTTACGGCTCGACTATCAGGGATCTTTCGATTGGCCGGCGATGCTCGGGTTCCTCGCGAAAACGGTGGAGAGGTCACCACTGCGCCCGATGTGAACCCAATTCAGTTGCCGGCAAAGTCCACTGCAACGGCGTTCCAGCGATACGAAGCGGCGCTTGTAGCCGATGCGCCGGCCCCCAGGGTGTCTGCTCCACCAGCGAGCTTTGATCCTGTGGATTTTCCGGACGCAACGCTTCGTCAGTCCCAGCCCCATGCTCAACCAACAGCTTCGCCGTCCGCGCCAGCGACAACCGTGCCGATCCACCTCGACCACTGCGTAACCGTTCAGTCAGCAACCGAATCACACTCGCCGCCATCAGATACCCCGTCGCATGATCCAGCGCCTGCACTGGCAACGGCGTCGGTTTGTCAGCCTGCTTCCAGCGCTGTCCGGCCTCGGCAATCCCGCTGCTCATCTGCACCAGACTGTCGAAGCCCCGACGGTTCTGCCACGGGCCGCTCCAGCCGTAAGCGTTGAGGCAGACGTCGATCAGCCCCGGCGCCAGTTGCCGGCGACGTTCAACGCCGAAGCCGAGATGTTCAAGGGCGTCGGCACGATAACCGTGCAGAAGAATGTCGGCATCCTTGAGCAGGCTTTCAAACACTGTGCGATCTGCCGGCACATGCAGATCCAGTCGCGCACAGCGTTTGCCGAGGGTCACTTCGGGCACCACGCCGGGTTCGTTCCAGGTCGGCGGGTCGATGCGCAGCACATTGGCGCCGAGCCCCGCGAGGAAGCGGCTGGCGGTCGGGCCGGCCAGTACGCGGGTCAGATCGAGCACCTTGAGCCCGGCCAATGGCCGCGCCACCGAGCCTTGCCAGGGTTGATGACTTTCTTCTTTCCCGTCACTGAAATGCACCAAGGGCTCGGCATTCACCGCCAACCCTTGCGGATGTTTTTGCCACTGTTCCCAACTGCGCATTTCAGCCGCACAACCCTTGGCCTCGACCACCGCTCGCTCCAGATCGGCACTGGCCCATTGCGCGACTTTCGCCGCCATCGCCGCGCGGTCGACACAGGCGCCGAGTACGCTTTCAGCGGCGGCGCGGTGATGCGGAGCGTTGGTGTGCAGGCGGATCCAGCCGTCTTTGGTCGCGTAGTCACCGGCTACCGGATCCCACAGCGGCGGCACTTCCCAGCCGATCGGTCTTAGTGAAGTGGCAAACCAGAACGAGGCCAGCCGACGGTCGACTTCAATGGCGGGCAAACGCCCGGTTTGCTGCTGAAGAAGTTCGGCGACGGCTTGCCCGGCAGCGGCAATGCTCGCGCAGGCCAGGTCGGTGACGGCAAACGCCGAGGGCAGGGCGCCCTCGCCGGTGAACGGAATCGGCGTGGGGGACAAGCCGAGCGCGGCTTGAATGGACGTGAGCAGATCGGTCATCGAAGGCCCTCCGGAAAGAGAGGGATGATAGTGCAAGGGGCGGCGTTATCAGATGAATTTCCGGGGGGAGTGATCCGGTTCAGCTTGGTCGAAGATTTATATGCGACCGTTCGTCAGGACTGTCAGATTTGACAGTGGGTTTCTTGGCTGAATCGGAATTTACTACTTCGAGTAGTAAAAAAAATCACTGCATGGAGATGTTGTTATGAATACTAAAACTGAATTTAATGATCATACGGACTTTAGGTTTGCGTTTCGGAATGGGTGGGTTTTTAACAGCTCGGCGGACATTGTATATCTAGAGCCTACCGATCCTGCTTTGATTTTTAATCACTCTGCAATACCAGAAGAAGGCGATCACTACCACGTAGTCTTAAAGATGGATAAGTATGTCGGAGCTATAGTCTTTGAGAAGGAGTATGAGGAATTTCCAGCGGGTAAGAAAATCTATCTGGAACTTAGTTTGAAGCTTAATATGCCTAATTCCTCCGCGCCGATATCTGTGGCTGTGAATCTTTCTGAAGATGAGGTTTTCAAGCAGGAAATACGATTGAAAGATGATTGGAAGAGATTTATTTTTGCTTTTAGTTCTTCTCGTGAGTTTGATAAAGGAAAGGTGAAACTTATTTTTGAAAATGCGTTAAGTAATGCGCTGACTGTTAATTTGGATGATATTACTCTCTATACATGACCATGAAGGGGGAGGTTTCTTCCTCCCCCTTTTTATTTTTGAGTGGAATGGTTGGCATTAGAAGTTGGGGGTTCTTATAGGTTTCGATTGTCAGGACGTTGAAATTATTGTCAGAGACGAATGGCTCGATGTCTGGGATTGCATGGAGAATCTGCTCGCGAAATGCAATCGGCAGCCAATCAAATGGTAACCGGCAGAGCTTTTTCGCGAGCAACACGAACCGTCGTATCGCACCTCCCAGAGGGAGGGAGGCTTATAGCGGCGGGCGTTATACGCGGAACTGATCCATCAATTTCATCTGCTGGCTGGCCAGGGCGTTGAGCTGGCTGCTGATCGCTGCCGATTCGGTGGCCTGTTCGGTCAGGGTTTCGGTGACGGTACGGATCGCCGAGACGTTGCGGTTGACCTCTTCGGCCACGGCGCTTTGCTGTTCGGCGGCGCTGGCGATTTGCAGGTTCATGTCGCTGATCACGGTGACCGCGTCGCTGATCTTGCCCAAAGCGTCCACGGCCTGGCGGATCTGACCGGCGTTGTTGTGGGCCTGGGTCTGGCTCGAGTGCATGGTCGCGACCACGCCACGGGTGCCGGTCTGGATGCGTTCAATGACCACGCGAATTTCTTCCACCGAATCCTGAGTACGCTTGGCCAGGTTACGGACTTCGTCGGCCACCACCGCAAAACCACGACCGCTTTCTCCGGCCCGGGCCGCTTCGATCGCGGCGTTCAGCGCCAGCAGGTTGGTCTGCTCGGCAATGCTGCGGATCACTTCCAGCACCGAACCGATCTGCTCGCTGTTGACTGCCAGCTCTTCGACCTCGGTCACCGCTCTGCTGACTTCGTCGGCCAGCTGATTGATGTCACGGGTGCTGCGCTCGATGATCGACATGCCGTCCTTGGCCGACTGATCGGCGCCTTTCGCCGCGTTGGCCGCATTCGAGGCGCTGTTGGCCACGTCGTGGGCGGTGGCGCTCATTTCGTTGGAGGCGGTGGCCACCTGATCGATCTCGCGGAATTGCACCTGCATGCCTTCACTGGTCTGGCGGGCGATTTCCGACGATTGATCGGCGGTGCCGCGAGCCTCGGTGATGCTCTGTTTGATTTGGGCGATGGTCGGTTGCAGCTTGTCGAGGAAGCGGTTGAACCAGTTCACCAGTTCGCCCAGTTCATCCTGCTTGGTGTAGTTCAGGCGCTGGGTCAGGTCGCCTTCGCCGCTGGCGATGTTCTTCAGCATCTCGGCAACGCTGTTGATCGGACGGGTCACACCGGAGGCGGTGAGCCAGATCAGCAGCAGGCCGATCAGACCGGCGATCACTGCAACTGCGAGGGCGGTAATGGTGCCGGTTTGCTGCGCGTCGTCGAGCACTGCCTGGAGCTTGACCGAGTCGGCCAGCAGCACTTGTTTCGGCAGGTCGATGACCACGCCCCAGGCCTTGGAGTCGGCAATCGGGTTGACCGGATACACGGCGCGGATCAGATCGCCCCGTTCGAGAATCTTCGGTGTGCCGGCACTCAGCAGTTGCAGCACGTCCTTGCCCTCGGCGCCGAGGGTGTCGCCGATGCTTTTGCCGACCTTGCCGGCATCCGCGCTGTAGGCACCGAGCACGCCGCTGCCGGAGACGATCAGCATGTGCCCGGCGCTGTTGAACAGGTCACGCTGAGAGTCCACGGCCGCTGCTTGCAGGGCGTCGAGGGCGATGTCGACACCGACCACGCCGATGGCCTTGCCGTCCACCAGCAGGGGCACGGAAATGGTGGTCATGAGCATTTCCTTGCCGCCCACGGTGTCGGCGTAAGGGTCGAGCAGGCAGGTGCGTTTGTTGTCGCGAGGGCAGGTGTACCAGCTGTTGTAAGGCGTGCCGCTGACGCTGAGGGTGGTCTTGTTCATGTCGTCTTCGACCATGATCGTGTTCAGCGACGGACCCGCAGC
Source organism: Pseudomonas sp. GW456-12-1-14-TSB6 (assembly GCF_059424205.1). Classification (NCBI taxonomy): domain Bacteria; kingdom Pseudomonadati; phylum Pseudomonadota; class Gammaproteobacteria; order Pseudomonadales; family Pseudomonadaceae; genus Pseudomonas; species Pseudomonas sp. GW456-12-1-14-TSB6. The sequence goes on along the minus strand of NZ_JBWKZE010000010.1, from coordinate 196,245 downwards.
ACGGCTCCAGTAACTGGCGAAACGTCCCGCCTCGTTGGACTGGCGCGCGGCGTCGTTGACGAACTCGCTGTCCTTGCCGTCCAGCCCGTTCGGTTCGAAGGCCAGCCAGATGCCGAGCACCTTGCTGTTGCGCTCGAACGCAGTCTTCAGGCTCAGGTTCAACTCTTCACGCAAGGCGCCGGCGTCCAGCGAACGCTTGGCGGCCATCGCTCGCATGTCCTTGATCTGGTCGGCCAGCGCGGTGATCGCCAACAGGCTCTCGCCGAAGGTTTTCTGCACCCGCACCGCTTGCTCGGCAGCCTTGGCCTGCAACAGATTCTGCACACTGGCGGTGAGCATCTTGCTGCTGGAAGCACTGACCAGTTCGTCGTTCTGGTTGGTCTGGTAAATGTTGATGCCAACGATCAGCGCCACCACACCGAGCAGGCACAGGCCGGAGAGCAGGACGATTTTCAGGCGAATGGACAGAGAGTCGAACATGGGACGTTCTCGCGAATGGATGAGCTGTTGGCTAAGGGGCAGGAAGGTGCCCGGTTCGCCAAATCCATTCAGCGCCATTCAATGCTCATCGGCGCGAGGCGCAGAGGCATGAATTACCAGCCGACGAGCGGTCACGGCTAAACGTTTGCGCGGGTAAATACCCTGAAAACAAGAGAAAAATCAGGAAATCTTCGGCAACGCTTCCGGTCGCGACCAGATCCACAGGTTGCCCAGGGTCATCCCGGCAATCGCCAGATAAATCGGCCAACCGTGATCGAGCATCACCAGCATCAGCGTGGCGCACAGCAGCATGCTGACCGTGGCGCTGACCTTGGCCTTGCGGGCGATGATCTTGCCGTTGCGCCAGTTGCTCAGGATCGGCCCGAACAGTCGATGGTTTTCCAGCCAGCCACTTAGACGCGGCGAACTGCGAGTCGCGGCCCAGGCGGCGAGCAGGATGAACTCGGTAGTCGGCAGGCCGGGCACGACGATGGCGATCAGGCCGATGCCGAGGCTGACATAGGCGAGCAGGCCAAACAGCAGGCGGGCGAGTCGGGAGGCGGCGGGTTGGGGCATGGGCTCAGCGAGAGGCTTATGTGACAAGGTGGGAATCTTACAGACTTACGCAATTCCTTGTGGGAGCTGGCTTGCCAGCGATAGCGTCCGGTCAGTCGACAGGGATGTTGTCTGACGCGCCATCATCGCTGGCAAGCCAGCTCCCACAGGGTTTTACAGTGGTCAGGATCAGGCCGGCTCGGCTTCTGTGGCGTAAGCCTGTTCCAGCAGCACGGTGAAGCGGTTGAACGCATCAATCGCGCCTTGCTCCACTTCGGCTTCTTCTTCAGCGCTGAATTGCAGTGAATCGAGGGTGCGCACAAAGCTCTTCCAGCCTTCTGCACGACCGCCCTCAGGCTCGCCCAGGTGACGGGCTCCAAAGGTTTCGCTCAGGTCCAGCGCGACAGCGCGTTTGATCAGGAACGCGGCGCCGAGCTTGGAGCCCTCGGAGACGAAGATCCAGCCCAGGGCGCGGGCCTTGCTCGGGTTTTTCACCGCGCCGGCGACTGGCGCAGGCACTTCGGTGTCCAGGTCGGCGAGGTCCGCTTTTGCCGCTTCGGCGCGGCAGCGGGCCGGCAGGTCAGGGACGATAGCGGTCAGTTCGGCATCGTTGTACAGCGACACCAGTTCCGACTGGAACAGGTACTGCGCGACCACGAAGCGGGCGAAATTGGCGCGGGTCTCGAACGGTGCGTGGGCCTTGACCAGTGCATCGAGCTTGCTGTGCGGCTCGTGGGTGATCTGGTTCAGGCGTTGTGAACGCAGGGCTTTTTCCGGGGTGCTCATGAGATGTCCTTGAAAAGAAGAGGCGCTTGATAACGAGACGTACGGGCAAGCGCCGGACAGTAAAAAAACCTCACGACGCGGCAATGCATGCGCGCCGTGAGGTCATCCGGATCAGATATCCCAGACCAGGTTGATCGCGAAGTTGCGACCCGGCTGGGTCAGGCGATCGAGGTTGGCCGGTTGTGTCACCGAGGCTTCGCCGACGCTGTCGTAACCGCGCACGTCATCCCACAGCCAGTATTTCTTGTCGGTCAGATTGTAGATGCCGCCGCTGACGGTGACGTCGTCGGTGACCTTGTAATAACCGGCCAGATCGAGAATGCCGAAGCCCGGCGACTTGAATTGACTGCTGACACCGTCCGGCGATTTGAAGTTGCTGTCGTCGACGCGATCCTTCTTCTTGACCACGGTCCAGCTCAGCAGGCCGCCGTAGTTGTCCTGGTCATAACCGAGGCCGAATACGCCGGTCAGCGGGTTGACGCTGTTCAACGGTTCGCCGTTGTCGTTGTTGCGTCCGTAGGCGTAAGCAATCGAGCCTTGGGTGTACAGGCCTTGCGGCGCGCCGAAGGAATCGAGGTTCAGACGACCTTTGACTTCGGCACCCTTGATGGTGGCGTGCTTGATGTTGCTGGACTGGAACGTCAGCTCGCTGTAGCCCGGGGTGACGGCGTCTTCGTTGATGAAGTCGCGGTACTTGTTATAGAACACCGCCACGTCGAACGAGCCTTGCTCGAAGTTGCCGCGCAGGCCGGTTTCATAGCTTTTGCTTTTTTCCGGTTCCAGGTCCGGGTTCGGCGCCACGTTGTAGCCGGTGGTGCTGTTCTCGAAGCGCCCATACAGCGCTTTCGCGGTCGGGGTGCGGAAGCCTTCGGCGTACTGACCGTACCAGGTGTAGTTTTCGGTCAGGGCGTAGGTCAGGCCGAATTTCGGCGAGACTTTATGCCAGGTCTTGTTCGAATCACTGACCGTGCCCTGGCCGTCGGCGGCCACGGTGTTAAGGAACTCCTGGGTGATGTGTGGCTTGAGTTGGGTGTAGTCGTAGCGCAGGCCCGGCAGGAAGGTCCAGTTGTTCCAGCTGATCTGATCCTGGGCGAACAGGCTGTAGGTGTTGATGGTCGGGTCCGGGAAGTCGCTGGACTTTTTCAGCACGTCGGCTGCGCTGGTAGCGCCGATGGCGGTGCAGCCGCGACCGACCGCCAGGCACTTGCCGTCGCCGCTGCGCGATCCGGTGACTTTCTGCTGCTTGATGGTGGTGCCGTAAGTCAGCACATGATCGGTGTCACCGATGGCGAATGCCTTGTCCAGTTGCGCGTCGAAGACCCACTGTTTCTCTTCGTAAATCGTGTCGCGGGTGCGCAGCACTTTGCGGGTGATCGGGTAGTAGAACTCGTCGGTGCTCTGATCGGTCTTGGCGGTCTGGTGGTTGAGGCTCCACTTCACGTTGTCCGCCAGCAGGCTGTTCAACTCGAAGCTGTGCTCCAGGCCGAAACGCTCGCGGGTGATGGTGTCGTTGCCGGTGCGCCACTGGTACATGCCGCCGGGCAGCACGCTGTCCGGGATTGTCGGGGCACCGTTGAAGTAAGGGCCGCCGTAAGCGCTTTTCTGATCGGTGTCGCGATCATCCTTGTACTTTTCGTAGGTCAGGCCCAGGCGCGAACCTTCGTTGTAGTTCCAGCCGATCTTGGCCAGCACGTTGGTGGCTTTCACGTCTTCCGGGTTGGCGGCGGTGCGTTCAAGGCCGGTGCCGTTGTTGCTGCCGTAGGAATCGGTTTCGTGACCGTCGCGCTGGCTGTAGTGCAGCAAGCCGTCGAACTGGTCGGTGCGACCGGCGACGGTGGCGGATTTCAGCCAGCTCTCGTCGGCGGAGCTGTAGCCGGTCTTCAGGCGGGCGCCGACGTCTTTGCCGGGCTTGATGATGTCGTCCGGGTCGAGGGTGTAGTAACTGACGGCGCCGCCGATGGCGTTGCTGCCGTACAGCACCGAGGCCGGGCCACGAAGGATTTCGACGCGTTTGACGATTTCCGGGTCAACGTAATTGCGCTGGGTCTTGGCGTACGGGCCGTTGAAGAAACCGTCAGGCACTTCGACGCCGTCGACCTGCGTCAGAATCCGGTCGCCGTCGATGCCGCGAATGTTGTAGCCGCTGATCCCGCCGCGCTGGCCGGCGCCGCCGACGGAGACGCCCGGCTCGTAGCGCACCAGATCCTTGATGGTATTGACGTTGTTGCGATCCAGATCCTCGCGGGTCTGCACGGTGACGGTGGCCGGCACGCTGCTCACCGACTGTTCCTGACGGGTGGCGCTGATGGTCACCTGATCAAGATTGAGTGCGCCGCCGCTGGCGCGTTTTTCCAGCACGACGTTGTTGTTGCTCAGTTTGCGGAAGCTCAGGTTGGTCCCCACCAACAGGCGCTCCAGGGCTTTTTCCGGTGGCAGCGAACCGCGCACGCCCGGCGACGACACGTCTTGACCCAGTTCCGCCGGCAAACCGACCTGCCAGCCGGTGACGGCGGTGAACGCGTTGAGCGCCGACACCAGCGGCTGCTGGGCAATGGCGAACGAGTAGTCGCCCATGTTGCGCGTCGGCTGTTCGGTGGCGGCCATCAGCGGCGCGGTGCCGGCCATCAAGATAGCGGCGGTCAGCAGCGACAGCACGCGGGAAGGGGAGGAGGTCTGACGGGTAAGGCGTGAGGACATCGATAGCGCTCCGTGTCGCACGAATCTTTATAGGTGCTGATTGATCTCGCGAGATGCGAATCAATTGCATTGGCTATAACGAGACGAACGAGCTTTGGCTATCGAGTAAAAATAATTCTCATTTAGTTCAAGATCACCAGCGCCGGGAATTCCCGAAGCTTGGCCGAGGTGATGTGAGCGAGCGAACGCACCACATCCAGCGGCTGGTCGAGACGGTAATTGCCGGTGACGGCGACGTCGGCCAACTGTTCGTTGGCGTTGATGATGAAGCCCGGGTAGTAGCGGCGCAGTTCGGCCAGCACCTGGTTCAGCGGGCAGTTTTCGAAGATCAGCCGACCTTGCACCCACGCCAGATCGGTGGCGGCGTCGACCTTGGCCGGGCGGTCGAAACCGTTCGGGCCGATGCGGATGCTTTCCCCGGCGGACAGGCGCACCCGCGCATCATCACGGGTCGCCCGCAGATCGACATCGCCGCGCTGCACCCGCACCTGCGCCACGCCGTCCAGATAACGCACGGCGAATGCGGTGTCGCGCACGCTGGCCTTCACCGGCCCGGCGTCGATTTCCAGCGGCTGGCTGCGGCTGGCCGGGATCTCGAAAAACGCTTCGCCCTGATACAGCCGCGCGACTCGCTGCTGATCGTTGATCGTGCTGGAGAACGCGGAATTGGTGTTGAGCAGGACTTTCGAGCCGTCCTCGAGCTGCAGGCGCTGACGCTCGCCGACCACGGTCAGGTGATCGGCCTGCAAACGCATCGGCAGGTTGCTGAAACTGAACAGTCCGAGCAGCAGCACGGCGGCGGTGGCCAGCGGTTTCCAATGCGGGCGCAAACGCGTGAGGACGGTGACTTTCTTCGGTTTGGCCGCGAGATTCTGCGCGCACTGGGCGATCTGCGGGCCGTCCCAGATCGCCTGGGCCTTGGCGAACGCCTCGGCATTCAAGGGATCGGCCGCCAGCCAGGCATGGAATTGCCGTGTCTGCTCCTCGTCCGGACTGCCGAGCACGATGAGCCAGTCCAGAGCCTGGTCCATTGCGCTGGCGGCGTCCTGCGCCGATGAAGGCGAAGGGGAGCGGTGGGTGTCCGTCACGGTGTTTCCTCGGCAGTGTCTGTGCACGGCTGTTTTTTAGTGAAGCGTAAAAGTCGGGCAAGGGTAACAAAGCCCGATGATCAGTGCAGTCGATCCTGAGGTTTACAGAAAAGTCCTACGGCATCAGTCGCCGTTCAAGCGTTCGGCGACACCGATGCAGATGGTCATGATCAGTTTGAGTTCTTTCTGCACCGTGCTGAGGGACACGTTCAGTTCTGCGGCGATTTCCTGATAGCTGCGCCCGTGCAGGCGGCTGAGGATGAAAATCTGCTGTTGGCGGGGGCTGAGTTCAGCGAGACTCACGTTCAGGCGCTCCAGCAATTGTTCGGCGTGAGCGGCGTCTTCGGCACTGCTGGCGGGGGCGGCGACGCTGTGCACCACCTCCTGCGGCACGTCGTCGACCATGGTGCGCGAATGAATCTTGCGCGCGCGCAAATGGTCCAGCGCCAGATTGCGCGCGGTCTGGAAGACAAAGGGTTCAAGGTGATCGATGGCCCGTTCGCTCAGCGCCCGGGTGACGCGCAGGTAGGTTTCCTGCAACAGGTCTTCGGCGGTGCTGTGGTTGTTGACCATCCGTTCCAGGGTCCGCAGCAGCGAAGTGCGCTGGGCGAGGAAGACGTGATTGAAGTGTGATTGACTCACGGGAAGACCTGATCCATTTCGAGCGAATGATAATGCTTATCATCCGCCCGAGTGGTCAAGTGTTGATTTCAGATTGAAATCAAACCTGTGGGAGCAGGCGTTTATTCCGCGTTGCACAGCGCCAGGCAGTTATCGAGCATGCGGTTGGAGAAGCCCCACTCGTTGTCATACCAGGCCAGCACTTTCAGCAGTTTGCCCGTGGATTTGGTGTGGTTGGCGTCGAAGATCGACGACAGCGGGTTGTGGTTGAAGTCGCTCGATACCAGCGGCAGGGTGTTGTAGCCGAGGATCTTCGAGTGCTGGCTCGCGGCTTTCATCAATGCGTTGACTTCATCGGCCGAGGCTTCGCGCTTCAACTGAACGGTCAGGTCAACCAGCGACACATTGATCACCGGTACGCGCACGGCCATGCCGGTCAGCTTGCCAGCCAGTTCCGGCAGCACCAGGCCCACGGCTTCGGCAGCGCCGGTCTTGCTCGGGATCATGTTCTGGGTGGCGGAGCGGGCGCGGTACGGGTCGGTGTGATAAACGTCGGTCAGGTTCTGGTCGTTGGTGTAAGCGTGAATCGTGGTCATCAGACCGCTTTCGATGCCCAGTTCGCGGTGCAGCACCTGGGCCACCGGGGCCAGGCAGTTGGTGGTGCACGAGGCGTTGGAAATGATCTGGTGCGACTGGCGCAGGATGTCGTGGTTCACACCATAAACGACGGTGGCATCGGCGCCCTTGGCCGGGGCCGAGATAATCACTTTGCGTGCTCCGGCGGTAATATGCGCAGCGGCTTTGGCGCGGTCGGTGAACAGACCGGTGCATTCGAACACCACGTCAATCTTTTCCGCGGCCCATGGCAGGTCGGCCGGGTTGCGGATGGCGCTGACCGAAATGCGGTCTCCGTTGACGGTCAGGCTCTCGTTGTCGTGAGCCACTTCGGCGTCGAATGTGCCATGAACGGTGTCGTATTTGAGCAGATGCGCATTGATCGCGCTGTCGCCCAGATCGTTGATGGCGACGATCTGCAAATCCTGACGATAGCCTTGGGTATACAGTGCGCGCAGGACATTACGGCCGATGCGGCCAAAACCATTGATTGCGATTCGAAGAGTCATTGAACAGCGCCGCCGTCGTTTTGTTGTTGGAATTACAAGATTATTCGCATAAAAATAGAAAACAAGCCTTTTTAGTGGCAATATTTTGTTTTATCTACAACGAGTGACCTGAATCAACTGGTCCGAATGATCAAGAAAACCGTTCGTCATCCCACGCGAACGGGCTTTTGATCAGCATAGACAATCAGGTCGCCACATCCGTTAGCCTGGAGTTCTACACATGCATCCCCGCGTTCTTGAGGTCACCGAACGGCTTATCGCCCGCAGCCGCGCCACGCGTCAGGCTTACCTTGCACTGATTCGCGGCGCCGCCACCGACGGGCCGATGCGCGGCAAACTGCAATGCGCCAACTTTGCCCACGGCGTGGCCGGGTGTGGCAGCGAAGACAAGCACAGCCTGCGGATGATGAACTCGGCGAACATCGCAATTGTTTCGTCATATAACGACATGCTTTCGGCGCACCAGCCGTACGAAGTCTTCCCGGAACAGATCAAGAACGCCCTGCGCGAAATCGGCTCGGTCGGCCAGTTCGCCGGCGGCACGCCTGCGATGTGCGACGGCGTGACCCAGGGCGAGCCGGGCATGGAGCTGAGCCTGCCGAGCCGCGAAGTGATCGCGATGTCGACGGCGGTGGCGCTGTCTCACAACATGTTCGACGGCGCGCTGATGCTCGGCATCTGCGACAAGATCGTGCCGGGCCTGATGATGGGCTCCTTGCGTTTCGGTCACTTGCCGACGATCTTCGTACCGGGCGGGCCGATGGTCTCGGGGATTTCCAACAAGGAAAAAGCCGACGTGCGGCAGAAGTACGCCGAAGGCAAGGCGACTCGCGAAGAGCTGCTGGAATCGGAAATGAAGTCCTACCACAGCCCGGGCACCTGCACTTTCTACGGCACCGCCAACACCAACCAGCTGCTGATGGAGGTGATGGGCCTGCACTTGCCGGGCGCGTCCTTCGTCAACCCGAACACACCACTGCGCGACGCCCTGACCCGCGAAGCCGCGCACCAGGTCACGCGCCTGACCAAACAGAACGGTAACTTCCTGCCGATCGGCGAAATCGTCGACGAGAAGGCGCTGGTCAACTCGATCGTCGCGCTGCACGCCACCGGCGGTTCGACCAACCACACCCTGCACATGCCGGCCATCGCCATGGCGGCGGGCATTCAGCTGACCTGGCAGGACATGGCCGACCTCTCCGAAGTTGTGCCGACCCTGAGCCACGTTTATCCAAACGGCAAGGCTGACATCAACCACTTCCAGGCAGCGGGCGGCATGTCGTTCCTGATCCGCGAACTGCTCGAAGCCGGCCTGCTGCACGAAGACGTCAACACCGTGCTCGGCCACGGCTTGAGCCAATACACCAAGGAGCCGTTCCTCGATAACGGCAAGCTGGTGTGGCGCGAAGGCCCGACTGAAAGCCTCGATGAAAACATCCTGCGTCCGGTGGCCCGAGCGTTCTCGGCAGAGGGCGGCTTGCGCGTGATGGAAGGCAACCTCGGTCGCGGCGTGATGAAGGTGTCCGCCGTCGCGCTGGAAAACCAGATCGTCGAAGCGCCGGCCATGGTGTTCCAGGATCAGCAAGATCTGGCGGACGCCTTCAAGGCCGGTTTGCTGGAGAAGGATTTTGTCGCGGTGATGCGCTTCCAGGGCCCGCGTTCCAATGGCATGCCGGAGCTGCACAAGATGACGCCGTTCCTTGGTGTGCTGCAGGATCGCGGCTTCAAGGTGGCACTGGTGACGGACGGGCGCATGTCCGGCGCATCCGGGAAAATTCCGGCGGCCATTCATGTCAGTCCCGAGGCTTATGTAGGCGGCGCTTTGGCGCGCGTGCAAGAGGGCGATATCATCCGCGTCGATGGCGTCAAAGGCACTTTGGAACTCAAGGTGGACGCCGCCGAATTCGCAGCGCGCGAACCTGCCAAAGGCCTGTTGGGCAACAACATCGGCAGCGGTCGCGAACTATTCGGCTTCATGCGTTTGGCCTTCAGCTCGGCGGAGCAGGGCGCCAGCGCCTTCACTTCTGCCCTGGAGACGCTTAATTGAAACTGGCTTTGGTCGGTGACATCGGAGGCACCAACGCGCGGTTCGCGTTGTGGAAAGATCAGCAGCTCGAATCGGTTCAGGTGCTGGCCACGGCCGACCACGCCAGCCCGGAAGAGGCGATCAGCCTCTACCTCGGCGGGCTCGGTCTGGCGCCGGGCGCTATCGGCTCGGTGTGCCTGTCGGTGGCGGGGCCGGTGAGCGGCGATGAGTTCAAGTTCACCAACAACCACTGGCGCCTGAGTCGCAAGGCGTTCTGCCAGACCTTGCAGGTCGAGCAGTTGTTGCTGATCAACGATTTCTCGGCGATGGCGCTGGGCATGACCCGTTTGCAGCCCGGCGAATTCCGCGTGGTTTGCGAAGGCACGCCGGAGCCGTTGCGTCCGGCAGTGGTGATCGGCCCGGGCACTGGCTTGGGCGTCGGTACGTTGCTTGATCTCGGTGAAGGGCGGTTTGCCGCGTTGCCGGGAGAGGGCGGTCACGTCGATCTGCCGCTGAGCAGTCTGCGTGAAACCCAGCTCTGGCAGCACATCCACAACGAGATCGGCCACGTCAGCGCGGAAACCGCGTTGAGCGGCGGTGGCTTGCCGCGGGTCTACCGGGCGATCTGCGCGGTGGATGGTCATGAGCCCAAGCTCGACACGCCGGAAGCCATCACTGCGGCAGGTCTTGCAGGCGACCCGATTGCCCTGGAAGTGCTGGAGCAGTTCTGCTGCTGGCTCGGTCGCGTGGCCGGCAACAACGTGCTGACCACGGGCGGCCGTGGCGGGGTGTACATCGTGGGTGGCGTGATTCCGCGTTTTGCCGATTTCTTCCTCGAAAGCGGTTTCGCCCGCAGCTTCGCCGACAAGGGCTGCATGAGCGATTACTTCAAGGGGATTCCGGTGTGGCTGGTGACAGCGCCGTATTCCGGTCTCGTCGGTGCAGGAGTGGCGCTCGAACAGGAAGGCTGAAGAGCGTTCCCACGTCGAGGAGTCGAACCCTCTGCGTGGGAATACAGCCCGTGACGCTCCGCGTCACTGGACGCGGAGCGTCCCTTGATACATTCCTACGCAGAGCGTGGGAACGATCGGTCTACACATCAGGCATAATCCGCCCAATTCCAACAACAAGGATGCCTTCGAAGTGAGCTCAGTCAACAAGTCGATTTTGTTGGTCGATGACGACCAGGAGATACGCGAGTTGCTGGAAACCTACCTGACCCGCGCGGGTTTTCAGGTACGGGCCACGGCGGATGGCGCCGGTTTCCGTCAGGCGCTGAACGAAGCGCCGAGCGATCTGGTGATCCTCGATGTGATGCTGCCGGATGAAGACGGCTTCAGCCTGTGCCGCTGGGTGCGCCAGCATCCGCGTCAGGCCCAGGTGCCGATCATCATGCTCACCGCCAGTTCCGACGAAGCCGACCGGGTCATCGGCCTGGAGCTCGGCGCCGACGATTACCTCGGCAAACCTTTCAGCCCCCGCGAACTGCAAGCCCGGATCAAGGCCCTGCTGCGTCGCGCCCAATTCGGCCAGGATCGCGGCGGCAGTGAAGTGCTGGCGTTCGATGAATGGCGGCTGGACATGGTCAGCCATCGGCTGTTTCACGCCGACGGCGAGGAGGTGATTCTGTCCGGCGCCGACTTCGCCCTGTTGAAACTGTTTCTTGATCATCCCCAGGAAATCCTCGACCGCGACACCATCGGCAACGCCACCCGTGGCCGCGACCTGATGCCCCTCGACCGGATCGTCGACATGGCCGTCAGTCGTTTGCGCCAGCGTCTGCGCGACACTGAAAAACCGCCACGCCTGATCCGCACCGTGCGCGGCAGCGGCTACCAACTGGCAGCCAATGTGGTTGCCGGCAATGGTCACTGAGTTCCTGCGCACCACCGCGCGCAAAGTGCCGATGCCGCGTTCGCTGCTCGGGCGGATGCTGCTGCTGACGTTGCTCGCGGTGTTGTTCGCCCAGACGCTGTCCAGCGTGATCTGGGTGTCCCAATTGCGTGCGACGCAGCTCGAAGGGTTGGTCACCAGCGCCCGCAGCCTCGCCCATTCGATGACCGCTAGCGTCAGTTACTTCCGCTCGTTGCCGGTGGCCTATCGGCCGCTGGTGCTCGACCAATTGCGCAGCATGGGCGGCACGCGTTTTGTGGTGACGCTGAATGACAAACCGCTGGGCATGGAAGTGCTGCCGGTGACGCCACGCAAGGCGGCGGTACTGAAAGCGGTGGATGAAGTGCTGCGTCAGTCGCTGGGCCAGGACACCGACATTCTGGTGACCTTCGTCAGCCCCGATGACTTACGGATTTTCAACGCCGGGTTGAAACTCGATGAGTTGCCGCGCTCCTGGGCGCATTACGCCTTGACCCTGGAACCGGTGAATCCGCCGGTGCTGGTGACCCAGATTCAGTTGGCGCCCGGTGAATGGCTGTACATCGCCTCGCTGCTGCCCGAGCCCTACACCAGTCTCGAAGAACAAGGCCTGCCGACTCAGCAGGTGTGGTTCATCGTCTTCACCAGTGGTTTTCTGTTGTTGTTCATCGGCCTGCTGGTGCACTGGCAGAGTCGGCCGCTCAAGCGTCTGGCACGGGCCGCGCGGGATTTGTCGCTGGGCGCCGATGTCGAGCCGGTGGCCGAGGGCGGCGGCAGCGAAGTGGTGGAAGTGGGCCGCGCCTTCAACACCATGCGCGAGCGGATCAGCCGTTACCTGACCGAGCGCAGCCAGTTGTTCAGCGCGATTTCCCATGACCTGCGCACACCGATCACGCGACTGCGCCTGCGGGTCGAACTGCTGGAAGACGAAACGCTGCAGACCAAGTTCGGCCGTGATCTGGATGAGCTGGAGCTGCTGGTCAAAGGCGCGCTGCAATGCGTTAAGGACACCGACATTCACGAAAACATCGAGCCGGTGGACCTGAACCATGTGCTCGACTGTCTGGTGGAGCCGTATCTGGCGCCGGCCGGCAATGGTCGCGTGACGCAGCAGGGGCGGGCGTTGGCGGCGTATCCGGGCAAGCCGCTGGCGCTCAAGCGTTGCATCGGCAACCTGATCGACAACGCGTTGAAGTACGGGCAGAACGCCCACCTGCACATCGATGACGATGATCGTGCGTTTGTGCTGCATGTCGACGATGAAGGGCCGGGCGTGCCGGAGCAGCGGCTGGAGCAGGTGTTCGAGCCGCACTTCCGCTTGGCGGGACAGCAGCAGGGTTACGGTCTCGGTTTGGGGATCGCCCGCAACATTGCCCATAGCCATGGCGGTGAAGTGACGCTGCAGAACCTGCGCGAAGGCGGATTGCGCGTGACCCTGCAATTGCCGCGTTCGGCGGATTGATCTGATTGTCACCAGTCGGTGACAAAACCCGCCCCCTTCGTTACAAGCCCCTCCCGGCCCGTTGTTTAGACTGCCCGCAGTCATAACAACAAAAAAGGCCACCCATGGATCATTTCAATCCGGGCTTCAGCAGTTGGCTGAACGCCCCTGCCCACCAGCAATGGCTCGCCGATGAAGGCCTGCGCCTGCTGGCATTTGCCAAGGCTTCACGGCTGCCCGAAGGGTTTGGCAATCTCGATGAGCGCGGCCAGCTTCAGGCCGGCGCGCAAGCCGAAACCATGAACACCGCACGCATGACCCACAGCTTCGCCATGGCCCACATTCAGGGCCTGCCGGGGTTCGCCGAGCTGGTCGATCACGGCATCGCGGCCCTGCGCGGCCCGTTGCGTGATGCGATGCACGGCGGCTGGTTCGCTGTCGCCGAACACCGTGACGGCAACACCGGCAAGAACGCTTATCTGCATGCTTTCGTCGCTCTGGCGGCGAGTTCCGCAGTGGTCGCGCAACGTCCGGGCGCGCAGGCGTTGCTGGATGACGCCATCGACATCATCGACACGTATTTCTGGAGCGAGGAAGAGGGCGCCATGCGCGAGTTCTTCAATCGCGACTGGCGCGAAGAAGAAGCCTATCGCGGCGCCAACAGCAACATGCACGCCACCGAAGCCTTCCTTGCCTTGGCCGATGTCACCGAAGACCCGCGCTGGCTGGTGCGTGCGAAACGCATCGTCGAGCGGGTGATTCACGGGCACGCCGCCGCCAACGATTACCTGGTGATCGAGCATTTCGATCGCAACTGGCAGCCGCTGCGCGACTACAACCATGACAATCCCGCCGATGGTTTCCGTCCCTACGGCACCACGCCGGGCCATGGTTTCGAGTGGGCGCGGCTGTTGCTGCACCTCGAAGCCGCGCGGGTCCAGGCCGGCATGCTCACGCCCGGCTGGCTGGCCACCGATGCGCAAAAGCTGTTCGAACAAAACTGCCGTTATGGCTGGGACGTCGATGGTGCGCCGGGCATCGTCTATACCCTCGACTGGAACAACAAAGCGGTGGTGCTCCATCGCCTGCACTGGACCCACGCCGAGGCCAGCGCTGCCGCCAGTGCCTTGCTCAAACGCACCGGCGATGCGCAGTACGAAACCTGGTATCGCCTGTTCTGGGAATTTTGCGAAATGTATTTCATCGACCGCTGCGACGGCAGTTGGCACCACGAACTTGATCCGCAAAACCGCCCGAGTGCCGATATCTGGGCGGGCAAACCGGATCTGTACCACGCCTGGCAGGCCGTTCTGATTCCGCGTCTGCCGCTGGCACCGAGCATGGCCAGTGCTCTGGCACACCTGTCTCGAAGCGTTCCTGTGTAACCATGTGGTGACATTCGCGCGTCCCTTCGTTACCTGCGGGGGGAAACGCTCTGTTTAAACTCGTGTGCAGCGCAAGCACCAGACTTGCATGCATAACAACAAGAAAGGTACATCTCAGATGAATGCGATTTCTCGCCTCGCTACTGTCATTTCTGTCGCCTCCCTGTTCCCGCTCGCTGTGCTGCCCCTGAGTGTTTCCGCTGCCGAATCCAAAGGTTCGGTGGAAGTCGTGCATTGGTGGACGTCCGGTGGCGAAAAAGCTGCCGTCGATGTGCTCAAGGCACAAGTCGAGAAAGACGGTTTCACCTGGAAAGACGGCGCTGTCGCCGGCGGTGGCGGTGCGACTGCCATGACCGTGCTGAAAAGCCGCGCAGTAGCCGGCAACCCGCCAGGCGTTGCCCAGATCAAGGGCCCGGACATCCAGGAATGGGCGTCGACCGGTCTGCTCGACACTGACGTGCTGAAGGACGTTTCCAAGTCCGAGAAGTGGGACAGCCTGCTCGACAAGAAAGTCTCCGACACCGTGAAGTTCGAAGGTGATTACGTGGCCGTGCCGGTGAACATTCACCGCGTGAACTGGCTGTGGATCAACCCGGAAGTCTTCAAGAAAGCCGGTATCGAAAAAGCCCCGACCACCCTCGAAGAATTCTACGCCGCCGGCGACAAGCTGAAAGCGGCGGGCTTCATCCCGCTGGCCCACGGCGGTCAGCCATGGCAGGACAGCACCGTGTTCGAAGCGGTCGTGCTGTCGGTGATGGGTGTTGATGGTTACAAGAAAGCCCTGGTCGACCTGGACAACGCTGCCCTGACCGGTCCGGAAATGGTCAAGGCCCTGACCGAGCTGAAGAAAGTCGCGACCTACATGGACCCGGACGGCAAAGGCCAGGACTGGAACCTGGAAGCGGCCAAGGTCATCAACGGCAAGGCCGGCATGCAGATCATGGGTGACTGGGCCAAGTCCGAATGGACCGCCGCCAAGAAAGTCGCCGGCAAGGACTACGAGTGCGTAGCGTTCCCGGGCACCGACAAGGCGTTCACCTACAACATCGACTCGCTGGCCGTGTTCAAGCAGAAGGACGCGGGCACCGCGGCCGGTCAGCAGGACATCGCCAAAGTCGTGCTGGGTGAAAACTTCCAGAAAGTCTTCAGCATCAACAAGGGCTCGATCCCGGTGCGTAACGACATGCTCGCCGACATGGGCAAGTACGGTTTCGACTCCTGCGCCCAGACCGCTGCCAAGGACTTCCTGGCAGACGCCAAGAGCGGCGGCCTGCAACCGAGCATGGCGCACAACATGGCGACCACGCTGGCCGTGCAGGGTGCGTTCTTTGATGTCGTGACCAACTACATCAACGACCCGAAAGCCGACCCGGCCGACGCTGCCAAGAAACTCGGCACTGCCATCAAGGCTGCCAAGTAAGCGGTAGCGACGAGCTGCGAGCTACAAGCTGCGAGACAAGAGCGCTGCTCTGCTGGTCTTGCAGCTCTCAACTCGTAGCTGCTCTTCTCTTTTTTTATTGGATCTTCCCATGAGTTCTGTTGCTGTGTTCAGCAAGGCCTCGCCGTTCGACGCATTGCAGCGCTGGCTACCGAAACTGGTGCTGGCGCCGAGCATGTTCATCGTTCTGGTGGGCTTCTATGGCTATATCCTCTGGACGTTTGTCCTGTCGTTCACCACGTCGACGTTCCTGCCGAACTACAAGTGGGCAGGCCTGGCGCAATACGAGCGTCTGTTCGACAACGACCGCTGGTGGGTGGCGAGCAAGAACCTGGCCGTGTTTGGCGGCATGTTCATCGGCATCACCCTGGTAATCGGCGTGACACTGGCGATTTTCCTCGACCAGAAAATCCGTCGCGAAGGCTTTATCCGCACCATTTACCTGTACCCGATGGCGCTCTCGATGATCGTGACCGGTACTGCGTGGAAATGGCTGCTCAACCCGGGCATGGGCCTGGACAAATTGCTGCGGGACTGGGGCTGGGAAGGCTTCCGTCTCGACTGGCTGATCGACCCGGATCGTGTGGTGTACTGCCTGGTGATCGCGGCGGTCTGGCAAGCCTCGGGCTTCATCATGGCGATGTTCCTCGCCGGTCTGCGTGGCGTTGATCAGTCGATCATCCGTGCTGCCCAGATCGACGGCGCGAGCATGCCGCGCATCTACTGGAAAGTGGTGCTGCCAAGTCTGCGTCCGGTGTTCTTCAGTGCAGTGATGATTCTGGCGCACATCGCGATCAAGAGCTTCGACCTGGTGGCGGCCATGACGGCCGGCGGCCCGGGTTATTCCTCCGATTTGCCGGCGATGTTCATGTACTCGTTCACCTTCAGCCGTGGACAGATGGGCATGGGCTCGGCCAGTGCAATCCTGATGCTCGGTGCGATCCTCGCGATCATCGTGCCTTACCTGTACTCCGAGCTGAGGACCAAGCGTCATGACTAGTCTCGCCTCCAAACCGGCCATCAGCCTGAGTCGCATCGCGATCTACGCGGTGCTGATCCTCGCGGTCCTGCTGTATCTGGTACCGCTGGTGGTCATGCTGCTGACCAGCTTCAAGACCCCGGAAGACATTTCCACCGGCAACCTGCTGAGCTGGCCGACCGTGGTCAGCGGCATCGGCTGGGTGAAAGCCTGGGCCACCGTTGACGGCTACTTCTGGAACTCTATCAAGATCACCGTTCCGGCCGTGATCATCTCCACCGCTATCGGTGCGTTGAACGGTTATGTGCTGTCGTTCTGGCGCTTTCGCGGTTCGCAGCTGTTCTTCGGCCTGCTGCTGTTCGGCTGCTTCCTGCCGTTCCAGACCGTGCTGCTGCCGGCCTCGTTCACCCTCGGCAAGATGGGCCTGGCGAGCACCACCACGGGCCTTGTGTTCATCCATGTGGTCTACGGTCTGGCGTTCACCACGCTGTTCTTCCGTAACTACTACGTGAGCATTCCGGATGCGCTGATCAAGGCTGCGCGCCTCGATGGCGCGGGGTTCTTCACGATCTTCCGCCAGATCATCCTGCCGATGTCGACGCCGATCATCATGGTCTGCCTGATCTGGCAGTTCACCCAGATCTGGAACGACTTCCTGTTCGGCGTGGTGTTCTCCAGCGGTGATTCGCAACCGATCACGGTGGCGCTGAACAACCTGGTCAACACCAGCACCGGGGCCAAGGAATACAACGTGGACATGGCGGCGGCGATGATCGCCGGGCTGCCGACCCTGCTGGTCTATGTGGTCGCAGGCAAGTATTTCGTGCGCGGGCTGACGGCCGGCGCAGTCAAGGGGTAATCATGGCTACGCTCGAACTTCGCAATGTAAACAAGACCTACGGTACCGGCCTGCCGGACACCCTGAAGAACATCGAACTGTCGATCAAGGACGGTGAGTTCCTGATCCTCGTCGGGCCCTCGGGCTGCGGCAAGTCGACCCTGATGAACTGCATCGCCGGCCTGGAAACCATCACCGGCGGCGCAATCATGATCGGCGACCAGGACGTCAGCGGCATGAGCCCCAAGGATCGTGACATCGCCATGGTGTTTCAGTCCTACGCGCTGTACCCGACCATGAGCGTGCGCGAGAACATCGAGTTCGGTCTGAAGATCCGCAAGATGAGCCAGTCGGCGATCGACGAAGAAGTCGCCCGCGTGGCCAAGCTGTTGCAGATCGAGCACCTGCTCAATCGCAAGCCGGGCCAGCTCTCCGGCGGTCAGCAGCAGCGCGTGGCGATGGGCCGTGCGCTGGCGCGTCGTCCGAAGATCTACCTGTTCGACGAACCGCTGTCCAACCTCGACGCCAAGCTGCGCGTCGAGATGCGCACCGAAATGAAACTGATGCACCAGCGCCTGAAAACCACCACGGTCTACGTGACCCACGACCAGATCGAAGCGATGACCCTGGGCGACAAAGTGGCGGTGATGAAGGACGGGATCATTCAGCAGTTCGGTACGCCGAAAGAGATCTACAACGACCCGGCCAATCTGTTCGTGGCGAGCTTCATCGGTTCGCCGCCGATGAACTTCATCCCGCTGCGCCTGCAACGCAAGGACGGTCGTCTGGTGGCGCTGCTCGACAGCGGCCAGGCCCGTTGCGAATTGCCGATGGCGATGCAGGACGCCGGTCTCGAAGACCGCGAAGTGATCCTCGGCTTGCGTCCGGAGCAGATCGCGCTGGCGAACGGCGAGGGCAATGGCCTGCCGAGCATCAAGGCTGAAGTGCAGGTCACCGAGCCGACCGGTCCGGACACCCTGGTGTTCGTCAACCTCAACGACACCAAGGTCTGCTGCCGTCTGGCGCCGGATGTGGCACCGCAGGTGGGCGAAACCCTGACCCTGCAGTTCGATCCGTCGAAAGTGCTGCTGTTCGACGCCCAGTCCGGCGAACGCCTGGGGATTGCGGGCCTGCCGAAAACCGAATCGCACAGCGCCAACGTGGCCCAGTTCAAGGGTCGCTGATGAACACAGGCGGGAGCGGGCAGGCCCGTTCCCGCAGGGAGCACGCGGTGCGTGGCCTGTCGCGCGCCGCATCCGATGTAAACCGCGTTAAATAAGAAGAATAGTTAATAACAATAAAACGAGGATGTAGGGATGAAGAAGAACAACAACGCTCAGCGAATCGGCCAGTTGTCAGCAGTTGCGGCAATGATGCTGGCCGGCAGCGTCCACGCGGCTGACGCGTTCAGCTCCGATTCGGAGTGGATGACCGGGGACTGGGGTGGCGAGCGGACCAAGCTGATCGAGCAAGGCATCGACATCAAGATGGACTACGTCGGTGAGGTGGGCGGCAACCTTCACGGCGGCTACAACAACGACAAGACGGCGCGTTACTCCGACCAGTTCGGTCTGGGCGTGGCGCTGGACCTGCAAAAACTGTGGGGCTGGGACAACACCCAGGCCAAGATCCAGCTGACCAACCGTAATGGCGAAAACATTTCCAACGACCGTGTTGGCGATCCGCGTGCCGGCACACTCAGCTCCTCGCAGGAAGTCTACGGTCGTGGCCATATGGTGCGTCTGACCCAGTTGTGGATCAAACACCAGTTCTTCGACAACAAACTCGACGTCAAGGCCGGTTACTTCGGCGAAGGCGAAGATTTCAACACCTTCCCGTGCGAGTTCCAGAACCTGGCGTTCTGCGGTTCGCAAGTGGGTAACTGGGCGACCAACATCTGGTACAACTGGCCGGTCAGCCAGGCGGCCATTCGCGTCAAATACAACATCAACGACGAACTCTACGCACAGATCGGTGCGTACAACCAGAACCCGTCGCAGCTGGAACACGGCAACGGCTTCAAGTTGAGCGGCAGTGGCACCAAAGGCACCGTATTGCCAGTGGAACTGGTCTGGTTGCCTAACCCGAACAGCCTGCCGGGCGAATACCGTGTCGGTTACTACAAGAGCACGGCTGATGCCGACGACGTTCGCGAAGACGTCAACGGTTTCGACGCAGCGACCACCGGTGATGCCTACCGTACCCACAGCAGCAAACACGGTTACTGGTTCGTTGCGCAACAGCAACTCACCAGCCATAACGGTGACAAGAGCCGTGGTCTGAGCATCGCTGCCAACGCCACGTTCCACGACAAGGACACCAACTTCATCGACAACTATCAGTCCGTGATGTTTGTGTACAAAGGCCTGTTCGATGCGCGTCCGAAGGATGACTTCGGTATCGGTGCTGCGCGTATTCACGTCAACGATGACGTGAAGAAAAACGCCGAGCTGCTCAACGTCTCCAACGGTGTTTCGGACTACGACAATCCGGTGTTCTCGCCGATTCGCGAAACCGAATACAACTACGAGATCAACTACGGCTTCCACGTGACCAACTGGCTGACCGTGCGCCCGAACCTGCAATACATCACTCATCCGGGCGGTGTGGATGAAGTGGATAACGCTTTGGTCGCTGGCCTGAAAATTCAGTCTACGTTCTGACGCGTCTGCGATAAGCTCCTCTCTATGTGCGCATATTTGCGGACAGCCAAGGCTGTCCGCTTTTTTTTGGACAGGGGTGTCGCAGCCCATGAAAGTTGAATCTGGAACCGTGGCCCATGCATGAGCATCCGCTGCAACGCTTCTTCAAATCCTTGCGTGAACGACCGGTGTTCGCCTGGGAGCGCTATCAGATGCGCGATGTGCTGGTGATCGATCATCCGCTGTGTCAGGCGGTGTTCAGTCGCCAGGGCGCGCAATTGCTGCATTTTCAGCCGCGCGGGCAAAAACCGTGGCTGTGGTGCGCGGCGAAGTGGCCGCATGTCGGCGCGATTCGCGGCGGCGTGCCGGTGTGCTGGCCGTGGTATGGCCGTCACCCGAGCGAAAACGCGTGGCCGTCCCATGGCTGGGCGCGACTGCTGGACTGGAAACTGCTCGACAGCAGCACCGGCGATGACGGCGTGCGCCTGCATTGGCAATTGCAGTTGTGCGATTGGCAGGTGGACCTGCACGCGCACCTGGGCGAACGCATGGAATTGCGCCTGAGCACCGAGCATCAGGACGACATGCCGTGCCAGTTGAGCCAGGCTTTGCATGCTTACTGGCGTATTGGCGATGTGAGTGAGATAGCGCTGTCTGGGCTCGAAGGGGCGCAGGGTTACGACCAGTTGAACCGTGAGATTTGTCAGCAGGAAGGCGAGTTGCGGGTCGATGGCGGCTGTCAGCGGGTGTTTCAGCACGACGGCGAATTGCAGCTCAAGGATCACGCCTGGCAGCGCGAACTCTGCATCGATACCGGCGACAGCGCGGACACCGTGGTGTGGCATCCGGGGGCGCGGCCGTTGCTGGGCGTGACCTGGGATGAGATCTCGGAGTTTGTCTGTGTTGAAGCGGCGGCGGGTGGCACCGACAGTCTGCATCTGGCGCCGGGGGAGAAGGCGCATCTGAGTTTGCAGGCGTGGGCTGCTGCGTAATGATCGCTCCCATGCAGAGCGATGATCGTTCCCACGCTCCGCGTGGGAATGCAGCCCGTGACGCTCCGCGTCACTGGACGCAGAGCGTCCCTTGAGGCATTCCCACGCAGAGCGTGGGAACGATCAGCGCGAACTAGTTGAACTCGTCACCCACCGGATACCGGCTCGCATTCAAGCTCTCTTTGATCTTGCGCAAATGCGGCTGGAAATCCACCCCGCGACGCAGCGTCATCCCCGTCGCCAGCACATCCAGCACGGTCAACTGAATGATCCGCGAAGTCATCGGCATGTAGATGTCGGTGTCTTCCGGCAGCGGAATATTCAGGCTCAGCGTACTGGCCTTCGCCAGCGGCGAATTCTCTGCCGTCAGGCCCAGTACCGAAGCGCCGTTCTCCCGGGCGATGCGCGCCACTTCCACCAGTTCGCGCGTGCGGCCGGTGTAGGAAATGATCACGAACAGCTCGCCGGTGTGCGCCACCGAGGCAATCATCCGTTGCATCAGCACATCGGCGTGGGCGGTGACTGCCAGGTTAAAGCGGAAGAACTTGTGCTGCGCATCCAGCGCCACCGGCGCCGAAGCACCCAGGCCGAAGAAGTGGATCTGCCGGGCCTGGATCAACAGGTCGACGGCGCGGCTGATCAGGTTCGGGTCCAGTGCCTGGCACGCGCTGTCCAGGGAGGCGATCGCACTGCCGAAAATCTTCTGCGTATAGGCCTCGGGATTGTCGTCAGCTTCCACTGCGCGGCTGACATAGGCCGCGCCGCTGGCCAGGCTCTGCGCCAGTTGCAACTTGAGTTCGGGGTAGCCGCTGACGCCGAACGAACGGCAGAAACGGTTGACCGTCGGTTCACTGACCGACGCCGCCTGGGCGAGGGCGGCGATGCTGAAGCGGGTGGCCTGCTGTGGGTTGAGCAGGATCACTTCGGCGACTTTGCGTTCGGCCTTGTTCAGCTCTTCAAGGCGACTCTGGATCTGTTCCAGTAAATTTCGCACGCGGTCCATAAGAATTCCTAGATTCACCGGCGCCGATAAGCGCGCGGCTATGCAAATTGGGCCTTTGATGTGGCCCGTGACGGTGGCCTATCCTACTGATGGCTCCGACCGACCACCACTCGGAATCTGTATTTTGCGAAAATGTTGTGGTTATTACTACATTTTCCCTTGAGTGATGCCTTGAAAAAAGGTATTTGTAGCTTAACTTGATAAAAGAACAAACATCATGCCTTCGATTACGGTTGAACCGTGCACCTTCGCCTTGTTCGGCGCCTTGGGCGATCTGGCCCTGCGCAAGCTGTTTCCTGCCCTTTATCACCTTGATGGCGCCGGCCTGTTGCACGAGGACACGCGCGTTATCGCACTGGCCCGTGAGACGGGCACCGAGCAGCAGCACCTGGCGTTCATCGCCGCCGAGCTGCGTCGTTATGTGGGCAAGGAGCTGGACGAGGCCGTGGCCGAGCGCTTTCTGGCGCGCCTGACCTACCTGCACGTCGACTTCCTCAAGGCTGAAGATTACGTGGCGCTGGCCGAACTGGCCGGCAGCACGCAACGCATGATTGCCTACTTCGCCACTCCGGCGGCGGTGTACGGCGCGATTTGCGAGAATCTGGCGAACGTCGGTCTGGCGGAAAACACCCGCGTGGTGCTGGAAAAACCGATCGGCTCCGACCTCGAATCCTCGCGCAAGGTCAACGACGCGGTGGCGCAGTTCTTCCCGGAGAACCGCACCTACCGCATCGACCACTACCTGGGCAAAGAGACTGTTCAGAACCTCATCGCCCTGCGTTTCGCCAACAGCCTGTTCGAAACCCAGTGGAACCAGAACTACATCTCCCACGTGGAAATCACCGTGGCCGAGAAAGTCGGTATCGAAGGCCGCTGGGGTTACTTCGACAAGGCCGGCCAGTTGCGGGACATGATCCAGAACCACCTGCTGCAACTGCTCTGCCTGATTGCCATGGATCCGCCGGCCGACCTGTCCGCCGACAGCATCCGCGATGAAAAAGTGAAAGTGCTCAAGGCCCTGGCGCCAATCAGTCCCGAAGGCCTCACCACGCAGGTGGTGCGCGGCCAGTACATCGCCGGGCACAGCGAAGGCAAGTCCGTGCCGGGCTACCTCGAAGAGCCGAATTCCAACGCCCAGAGCGACACCGAAACCTTCGTTGCCCTGCGTGCCGACATCCGCAACTGGCGCTGGGCCGGCGTGCCGTTCTACCTGCGTACCGGCAAGCGCATGCCGCAGAAACTGTCGCAGATCGTCATCCACTTCAAGGAACCGTCGCACTACATCTTCGCCCCCGAGCAGCGCCTGCAGATCAGCAACAAACTGATCATCCGCCTGCAACCGGACGAAGGCATTTCCTTGCGCGTGATGACCAAGGAGCAAGGCCTGGACAAGGGCATGCAACTGCGCAGCGGCCCGCTGCAACTGAATTTTTCCGACACCTGGCGCAGCGCTCGGATCCCCGATGCCTACGAGCGGTTGTTGCTGGAAGTGATGAACGGCAATCAGAACCTGTTTGTCCGTAAAGATGAAATCGAAGCCGCGTGGAAATGGTGTGACCAGCTGATCGCCGGGTGGAAAAAATCCGGCGACGCGCCCAAGCCGTATGCGGCCGGGTCGTGGGGGCCGATGAGCTCCATTGCATTGATCACGCGGGACGGGAGGTCGTGGTATGGCGATATCTGATGTGAAACTGCCCGAGGGCGTGAATGCCCGCGAATTCAAGAGCCCGGTGCTGCTCGCCGAAGGCCTGGCGCTGAATGTCGCCAAGCAATTGAGCGAAGCGCTGGCGGCACGTGGCAATGCGGTGCTGGTGCTGTCCGGCGGTCGTAGCCCGGTGGCGTTTTTCCAGCACCTGGCCAAGCAGGAACTGGACTGGTCGAAGGTCGTCGTGACCCTCGCCGACGAGCGCTGGGTGCCGGTCGAACATGCCGACAGCAACGCCGGTCTGCTCAAGCAATATCTGCTCAGGGGCCCGGCGGCCAAGGCTCAGTTCCTCAGCCTCTACAGCGCGGCGGCCAACGTCGAGCAGGCTGCGGAGCAGGCTGATCGTTTGCTCGCCGAATTGCCGCCCATTGACGTGCTGGTGCTGGGCATGGGTGATGACGGTCACACCGCATCACTGTTCCCGGACAGCCCGAACCTGGCCGAAGCCCTGCAAGCCGACGGCACCCGTCGCTGCTGGCCGATGCTCGCACCAAGCGTGCCACGCCAGCGCCTGACCATGAGCCGGGCGCTGCTGGCGTCGGCGCGGCACAAGATTCTGTCGATTTCCGGTCAGTCGAAACTGACCACCCTGAATGCCGCACTGGCATCCAACGACGTCGCCGCCATGCCGGTTCGCGCGTTTCTGCAACCTACGTTAGAGATTTACTGGTGCCCATGAGCCAAGGAACAGCCGCTATGACAATTCCATCCCCGACCGTTTCCATGGCGGACAAAGTTGCCCTGATCGACAGCCTCTGCGCCAAGGCGCGGATCCTGCCGGTGATCACCATCGCCCGCGAACAGGACGTGCTGCCATTGGCCGACGCCTTGGCCGCCGGTGGTCTGACCGCGCTCGAAGTCACCCTGCGTTCGCAGTTCGGCCTCAAGGCGATCCAGATCCTGCGCGAACAGCGCCCGGAACTGGTGACCGGTGCCGGCACCGTGCTCGACCGCAATATGCTGGCCGCGGCCGAAGCTGCCGGTTCGCAATTCATCGTCACCCCGGGCATCACCCGTGATCTGCTGGAAGCCAGTGTCGAAAGCCCGATCCCGCTGCTGCCGGGCATCAGCAATGCCTCCGGCATCATGGAAGGTTATGGCCTGGGTTATCGCCGCTTCAAGCTGTTCCCGGCGGAAGTCAGCGGCGGCGTGGCTGCAATCAAGGCACTCGGCGGCCCGTTCGGCGAAGTGAAATTCTGCCCGACCGGCGGCGTCGGCCCGGCCAACATCAAGAGCTACATGGCGCTGAAAAACGTCATGTGCGTGGGCGGTAGCTGGATGCTCGATCCTGAGTGGATCAAGAACGGCGACTGGGCCCGCATTCAGGAATGCACCGCCGAGGCGCTGGCGCTGCTGGGCTGATACTTTTCAATTAGTTGCAACCCTACACTTCGTTGTGTGTTCTACGGCTTTAACGGTGCGCTTGGTCGGTGCGCCGTTTTTTTTTGCCCGCAAAAAGCTTTTGTTATTTCGAGAAACGTTATTTCGAGATACATAGTTACCGCACCAAGCTTCGAATGTGGCGTTAACCTGCGTTCATCTTATGGAAGAGAGAACGCGTCATGGACAACCAGCCTTCAGCTCCATCGGTTTATCAACTAGCCCCCGAGCAAGTCGCGGGGCCCTATTTTCGCAATCCCAAACTGCTGCGCCGCAACATCAGCGAAGGCGCCGAGGGCCTGCCTTTGCTGCTGCGCCTGACCATCGTCGATGCCATGACCGCCGAGCCGGTCACCGGTGCGCTGGTGGATATCTGGCACTGCAACGCCCGCGGCGCGTACTCCGGCTGGAGCCGGGTGAACCCGGATCTGGAAGTCGACGTCGAGGACATCGGCTCGATCCCGCGAACCGACGACGACACCTATCTGCGCGGCGGTCAGTTCAGCGACCACAAGGGCAGGGTGCGCTTCACAACGATCTATCCGGGTTTCTACGCCGGGCGAGCCCTGCACATTCACGTGGCGGTGCGTATCGTCTGCGGTAATGAGTATCTGGATGAGCGCAATGTGGCCTGGGTCGGCCAACTGTATTTCCCGGAGGTGGTCTCCCGCGGCGTGCTCAACAACAAGGCCTATCGCGGGCGAGGCTCGGCGCCGGTGTGTAACGCCGACGATGCCTACTACACCACTATGGGCGGAGAAGCATCGACCCTGACCGTCTGGCCGATCGGCCGCGACTCGCACGAGGACGGCTACTTCGGCCACCTCACGATCGGCATCGACACCTTTGCGGTGTCGTCGCAGATCAAGCCCGAGGACTTCGACAAGTACACGGTTTAACGCAGTTCGTTCAGCGCCTGAACCAGCAGCTGGATTTCCGCCGCCGTGGTGGTCAGCGACGGCGTGATACGGATGCATGGCCCACAGGCCGAGCCATTGCGCACCACGGTGAACAGGTTGTAGTCGTTGAGCAGGCGTTCGACCATCACCTGCTGGTCGGCATGCCGGGTAAAGCGTAGCGAGGTGATGCCGCAATACAGACGCGGATCGTCCGGGGTCGTGACTTCGATGCCCGGCAGATTGCGCACGGCGCTCACCCACAGGTTGCGCAAGTAATTCATCCGCGCGCCTTTGGCGGCCGCGCCACCCAGTGCGCGGTGTTCCTCGAACACCAGTGGCAAGGTCATCAACGCCGGAATGTTCGGCGTGCTGTAAGGCGTGCGCGAACGGATGTCGTCAGCCGAAAAATGCATCTCGCCCATGTCCGGGTCGATGTCGGCCAGGCGCTGCGGGGCGATGTAGATAAAGCCGAGGGTCAGCGGCGAGCCGATCCACTTGTGCAGGTTGTACCCGGCGAAGGCGATGCCCAACGCTTCGAGGTCGAACTCAATCTGCCCGAGCGCATGGGCGCCATCAAGGATGATATCGACGCCATGCTCCCTGGCCAGCGAGGCAATGGCCTGCACCGGCATTACCAGCCCGGTGCGGTGGGTAACGTGAGTCAGCGCCATCAGCTTGAGCTTCGGATAGCGGGTAAAGGCTTCGCGGTAAGTCGCCAGCAGGCTGTCGAAGCTGGCCGGGTGGGCGTGCTCGATCTCGATCACTTCGACCCCGCGATGCTGCGCCAGCCAGCGCATGGCGCCCTTGACCGTGTCGTACTCCAGGTCGCAGATCAGCACCTGGTCGCCCGGCTGCAGGCGGTTGTAGTTGCGGATCAGAGATTGCAGGCCGGCAGTGGCGTTGTGGGTGAACGCCACGCTTTGCGCGCGGACGCCGATCAGCTCGGCCAGTTGCGCGCGGATATCGAGGCTGTCGTGCTGTTCGAAACGCTGGCGCACGTAGATCGAGTTGCTGTTGTTGATCAGCTCGATGTTGCGCTGGTACTCCTCGACCACGGTGCGGGACATCCGTCCGAAGTAACCGTTCTCCAGGTTCACGGGGCCGGGATGGCGGTCGTATCGGTCAGCGAAGGTTTGCCAGAAGGCTTCGTCTCGGGCGCGGCGGGTGTTATCGGGCATGGTCGACTCGACTCGGATCAGGGTGACGCCTCAGTGGCGCGGGGCAGGTTTGCCATGTTTGGCGCGCAGCGGTTCGAGCAGTTCCGACAGGCCGTTGTGATCGATTTCCTGCATCAGGGCCAGCAGCCCGCCCAGTTCGCCATGGGGAAATCCTTCCCGGGCAAACCAGTTCAGGTACGGGCCCGGCAGGTCGGCAATGATCCGGCCCTTGTACTTGCCGAAGGGCATTTCGCGGGTGATCAACAGTTCGAGCTTTTCGGGGTTCATCGTTGGAATCGTCTGGGTTGTAAAACTCGTTGGAAAATACAGGCATTCTGCATGCAGGCCAAATGACAGATCATGCAAATAACAGGCATACAGATTTGCGCTTTATTTGTAAGCTCTTGAAAAATAACGATTAAATTCTTTAGCGAAAGCTGGCACGACCACTGCAACACTCCTTGCATCTTTCACCCACGCAAGGAATTGAAAAATGACTGACATGAATAAAGAAGCCATCTCCGTCCTCAACGACCTGATCGAAACCAGCAAGGACGGTCAGGAAGGCTTCAAGACCTGCGCTGAAGACATCAAGCACCCTGAACTGAAAACCCTGTTCACACAGCGCTCCGCCGATTGCGCAACGGCTGCGGCCGAGCTGCAAGCCGCCGTGCGTTCGATGGGCGGCGATCCGGAAACCTCGACCAGTGTCAGCGGTGATCTGCACCGTCGCTGGGTCGACGTCAAAGCAATGTTCACCGGCAAGGACGAAGAAGCGGTGCTCAACGAAGCCGAGCGCGGTGAAGACCACGCCCTGAAGGCTTATCGTGAAGCAATCGAGAAGATCAACAAGCACAACCTGGTCGGCATCCGTGATCTGGTCGAACGCCAATACCACGGCGTGCAACGCAATCACGATCAGGTGAAGGCGCTGCGTAACCAGGCTCGCGCACGCTCGTAAGCGTTCGAGGCCAACAAAAACGCCAGCTGGTCTGGCGTTTTTTTGTGCCCGGATTTAACCGAGGACGATCAGCCGATGCTGATGGCCGGCAACGTCGGGAGGGTAACGGTCTGTTGCTTGCGCGGCGCCAGGATCTCGGCCTCGCCGTCCACCACCAGCTCATCGCGCTGGTTGAATACGCGCGTGGCGATGCGCACACGGAATTTCGGCAGTTTCTCGAGGATTTCCAGGCGTACGGTCAGGGTGTCGCCGATCTTCACCGGTTTCTGGAAGCTCATCTGCTGGCCGATATAAATGGTGCCCGGCCCAGGCAGCTCGCAAGCCACGGCCGCACTGATCAGCGCGCCGCTGAACATGCCGTGGGCGATACGTTCCTTGAACATGCTGGCGGCGGCGAACTCGGCGTCCAGGTGCACCGGGTTGTGGTCGCCGGACATCGCGGCGAACAGCTGAATGTCGCGTTCCTCGACAGTCTTGCTGTAGCTCGCGGTCTGGCCCACTTCGAGGGCTTCGTAAGGGATGTTGGTAACCTGGGTCATGGGTCTGAATTCCTGTGACGGATGAAATGAATCCACAAAAAAATTATTCGCTGCGGTGCGGCCGGCGATGGCTCAGGGCCTGTTCGATCCAGGCCAACACATCGGCGGTCACTTCGTCGCGGTTGCTCTCGTTGAACAATTCGTGCCGCGCCTGCGGGTAGATCTTCAGTTGCAGGTTCTGGCTGCCGGCCGCGCGCAAGGCATTGGCCAGATCAGTCAGACGCTTGCCTTCGCTCACCGGATCACATTCGCCGCCGATCACCAGCAGCGGCAGGCCCGGATCAATCTGGGCGAGATTGGACGCTTTGCTGATTTGCTGCAACCCGCCGAGCAGGTCGATCCACAACTGATTGGTGCAGCGAAAGCCACACAGCGGGTCGGTGGCGTACTTGTCGACCTCGGCCGGGTCGCGACTGAGCCAGTCAAACGCGGTGCGCGCCGGTTTGAATTTGTTGTTGAACGAGCCGAACGACAGCCACTCGATCAGCGCGCTGCGACCCTTGGCGCCCTGGCGCAGCTTTTCGAACCGGGCGATCTGCCGGGCCGCACGGTACAGCGCAACCGGCTGGAAATTCGAACCGCTGAGAATCGCGCCATGCAGGCTGGCGCTGTGATGCAGCAGATAAGCCTGTGCAATGTAACTGCCCATGCTGTGCCCGAGCAGCACGATCGGTACTCCCGGATGACGCTGGCCGAGGAACTGGTTGAGACTCGCGAGATCTCCAACCACCTTGCACCAGCCATCGTCGTCGGCGAAATGCCCCAGAGTCCCATGATCGGCGGTTTTGCCATGCCCGCGCTGGTCGGGTGCGTACACACCGTAGCCTTCGGCGCAGAGCGCCTCTGCCAGCCGAGCGTAGCGTGCGCTGTGTTCCGCCATGCCGTGGGCCAGCAGAATCACCGCCTTCAGCGGCGCGTTCGGCAGCCACAGGTTGACGAAGAGGCGGCTGCGGTCACTCGCGTCCAGCCAGAAGGTGTCGTGGATCATGGCGATTCCTTTTGCGGCCTGTTTTTGCTCAAGCGTCTTGCAGAGGTTGCATTGTATAGCGCGTCCGATCAGCTCACGCCACGGCAGGAAGATTCACACGATCAATGACGACCTTGCCCATATTTGCCTGATTGACCATAGCTGCTAGTGTCCGTGAAGCCCCGCTTTTTGCTCTCGGCTTTTTCACGGACGGAAAGAAATGACAGCGAAGCGGCCCCGGATCGGCTCAGGTAAAGAGGACAAGAACAATGCAACCTGATTTCTGGAATGACAAACGCCCGGCGGGCGTACCCCTGGACATCGACGCGGGTGAATTCAAGTCGGTGATCGAGGTGTTCGAGCGTTCCTGCAAGAAATTCGCTGATCGCCCGGCGTTCAGCAACATGGGCGTGACCCTGACCTACGCCGAGCTGGAGCGCCAGAGCGCCGCGTTCGCCGGTTATCTGCAAGCCCACACCGATCTGGCGCCGGGGGATCGCATCGCGGTGCAGATGCCCAACGTCCTGCATTATCCGATTGCCGTGTTCGGCGCCTTGCGTGCCGGGCTGATCGTGGTCAACACCAACCCGCTGTACACCGCGCGGGAAATGCGCCACCAGTTCAAGGATTCCGGTGCCCGGGCGCTGGTGTACCTGAACATGTTCGGCCAGAAAGTCCAGGAAGTGCTGGCGGACACCGACATTCAGTATCTGATCGAAGCGAAGATGGGCGACCTGATGCCTGCCGCCAAGGGCTGGCTGGTCAACACCGTGGTCAGCAAAGTGAAGAAGATGGTGCCGGCGTATTCGCTGCCCCAGGCGATTTCCTTCAAGAGCGCTCTGCGCATGGGTCGGGGCCTGGGCATCAAGCCGCTGAAGGTCGGCCTGGACGACATTGCCGTCCTGCAATACACCGGCGGCACCACCGGCCTGGCCAAGGGCGCGATGCTGACCCACGGCAATCTGGTGGCGAACATGCAGCAGGTGCGCGCCTGTCTCGGCCAGTTCGGCAGCGACGGCCAGCCGTTGTTGCGCGAAGGGCAGGAGGTGATGATCGCGCCGCTGCCGCTCTACCACATCTATGCCTTCACCGCGAATTGCATGTGCATGATGGTGTCGGGCAACCACAACGTACTGATCACCAACCCGCGTGACATCGGCGGCTTCATCAAGGAGCTGAAGAACTGGAAGTTCTCGGCGCTGCTGGGGCTCAACACGCTGTTTGTCGCGCTGATGGATCATCCGGACTTCAAGACCCTGGATTTCTCCACCCTCAAGCTCACCAACTCCGGCGGTACCGCGCTGGTCAAGGCCACGGCCGAACGCTGGGAACAGATCACCGGTTGCCGGATTACCGAAGGTTACGGCCTGACCGAAACCTCGCCGGTGGCCTGCACCAACCCGTACGGCGAGCTGTCGCGGATCGGCACGGTCGGCCTGCCGGTGCCGGGCACCTTGCTGAAAATCATCAACGACGACGGCGTCGAGCAGCCGCTGGGCGAGCGCGGCGAGTTGTGCATCAAGGGCCCGCAGATCATGAAGGGCTACTGGAACAAACCCGAGGCCACCGCCGAAGTGCTGGATGCCGAGGGCTGGTTCAAGTCCGGCGACATTGCAGTCATCGACCCGGACGGTTTCGTGCGCATCGTCGACCGCAAGAAAGACATGATCATCGTCTCCGGTTTCAACGTGTACCCGAACGAAATCGAAGACGTGGTGATGGCCCACCCGAAAGTTGCCAACTGCGCAGTGATCGGCGTGCCGGACGAGCGTTCCGGCGAGGCGGTGAAGCTGTTTGTGGTGGCGCGGGAAACCGGGGTGAGCCTGGAAGAGCTTAAGGCCTACTGCAAAGAGAATTTCACGGCGTACAAGGTGCCGAAACACATCGTGCTGCGTGAGTCATTGCCGATGACGCCTGTCGGGAAAATTCTGCGCAGAGAGTTGCGCGATATCGCATAAAAGAATTGCGCTTCACTCTATCGCGAGCGGGTTCGCTCCCACAGGATCATCAGTGAACCTGTGGAAGCGAGCCCGCTCGCGATTTTTTGTTTCAAGGCCCCGAAAACCGGGACTTTCAAGGTGTTATAGGATTTTTGCTCTAAAATGACTGCCAGTAGTTCTTGAGTCATGAAAATGACTGTAGGGGCCGCTTTTGGCTCTAGTCGACCCTTGGCAAAGCTGCTACTCTCGGCGCGCTTTGTGACTTCTCGGCCTTGTAAAAAGCCAGACTCACCAATAAACAAACACCAATAATAATCGCATCAAATGCGGTGCTGAATTCGCGTTGCTGAGGAGTGGGCTTCCATGATCGAAGACTTTTGGAAGGATAAGTACCCCGCTGGAATTGCTGCCGACATCAATCCAGACGAGTACCCGAATATTCAGGCAGTGTTGAAGCAATCCTGCCAACGCTTCGCCGACAAACCGGCGTTCAGCAACCTGGGCAAAACCATCACCTACGGTGAACTGTACGAATTGTCCGGTGCGTTTGCCGCTTATCTGCAACAGCATACCGATTTGCAGCCCGGTGATCGAATCGCCGTGCAACTGCCCAACGTGCTGCAGTACCCGGTCGCCGTCTTCGGCGCCATCCGCGCCGGGCTGATCGTGGTCAACACCAACCCGCTGTACACCGCGCGGGAAATGGAGCACCAATTCAACGACTCCGGTGCCAAGGCGCTGGTGTGCCTGGCAAACATGGCGCACCTGGCCGAAGCCGTGGTGCCGAAAACCGGCGTCAAACACGTCATCGTCACCGAAGTCGCCGACCTGCTGCCGCCGATCAAGCGCCTGCTGATCAACAGCGTCATCAAGTACGTGAAGAAAATGGTTCCGGCCTACCACCTGCCCAAAGCCGTCAAGTTCAACGACGTGCTGAGCAAGGGCCAGGGCCAGCCGGTGGCTGAAGCCAACCCGGACAGCGGCGACGTCGCGGTGCTGCAATACACCGGCGGCACCACCGGCGTGGCCAAGGGCGCGATGCTCACCCATCGCAACCTCGTCGCCAACATGTTGCAATGCAAGGCGCTGATGGGCTCCAACCTCAATGAAGGTTGCGAGATCCTGATCACGCCGCTGCCGCTTTACCACATCTATGCATTCACCTTTCATTGCATGGCGATGATGCTGATCGGCAACCACAACATCCTGATCAGCAACCCGCGTGACCTGCCGGCGATGGTCAAGGAACTGTCGAAGTGGAAGTTCAGCGGTTTCGTCGGCCTCAACACGCTGTTCGTGGCCCTGTGCAACAACGAAGGTTTCCGCAAGCTGGATTTCTCGGCGCTGAAAGTCACCCTGTCCGGCGGCATGGCCCTGCAACTGGCCGCAGCCGAGCGCTGGAAAGCGGTCACCGGTTGCCCGATCTGTGAAGGTTACGGCATGACCGAAACCAGCCCGGTGGCCACGGTCAACCCGATTCAGAACATTCAGATCGGCACCATCGGCATTCCGGTGCCGTCGACCCTGTGCAAAGTCATCGACGATGCCGGTGTCGAGCAGCCGCTGGGCGAAATCGGCGAGCTGTGCGTCAAGGGCCCGCAAGTGATGAAGGGCTACTGGCAGCGTCAGGAAGCCACCGATGAAATGCTCGACAGCGAAGGCTGGCTGAAGACCGGTGACATCGCGCTGATCCAGCCGGACGGCTACATGCGCATCGTCGATCGCAAGAAAGACATGATTCTGGTGTCCGGTTTCAACGTGTATCCGAACGAACTGGAAGACGTGCTGGCGGCCCTGCCGGGCGTGTTGCAGTGTGCGGCCATCGGCGTTCCGGACGAAAAATCCGGCGAGGCGATCAAGATCTTCATCGTCGCCAAACCGGGTGTCACCCTGACCAAGGAACAGGTGATGGAGCACATGCGCGCCAACGTCACCGGCTACAAGGTGCCGCGCTCCGTGGAGTTCCGCGATGCGTTGCCGACCACCAACGTCGGCAAGATCCTGCGTCGCGAACTGCGTGACGAAGAGCTGAAGAAGATCAAGGCGAAGAACGCCGCATAAAACAAAAAGCCCCGCAGATGCGGGGCTTTTTGTGGTTTACCGCTTGATCGTTCCCACGCTCCGCGTGGTAACGCATCCCGGGACGCTCTGCGTCCCTGCCGTGCTGGACGCGGAGCGTCCTGGGCGGCATTCCCACGCAGAGCGTGGGAACGATCAGCTTGAGTGTCTTATTGGCGGAATGGCGCGAAGTTCACATTGGTGCCCGCCGGGCGCATGTCCTGCAGGTACGAGTCCTTGTCGGCGCTCAGTTCCAGGCTCAGGGCGGCCTTGCGCTTGCCTTCGTTTCGGATCACCAGGCCTTCGAGTTTCTCGCGCAGGAACACGGTCGGCACTTTCAGGTGCAGCAGTTCGTCGGTGGCCGGGGTGTGCATCAACAGGTGAATCCACTCGTACTGCCCGATCGCCAGACGCGACACCGGCAAGTCGAACCACCAGATGTTGCGGTTGCGGTTCAGTTCGGCGAAGTGGCAGTTGTTGGTGCCGAGCACGGCACCGCCCAGTTCCTGGTTGCGACGGGCGATGGCCTGCTTTTTATCGAGTTTCATAACATTCCTGCGGGATCGGTTCTGTGGCGCCTGGCGCCCTTGTGGTGGGCATTCTCGGGGCAACGCTCGCAAACATAAAGCCCAACCTGCACGCCGCGACGAAATGAAGCCCTGAAAATAAATGAAACTTGGCGCAAACCGGGCCAGTCAATCTTTACGTACTGACTTTCCCCGTTAATGTTCCAAGGAGAATCACCATGGGTAGCACGAGCGATAAAGTGAAAGGCATGGCCAACGAGGCGGTCGGCAACGTCAAGCAGGGTGTCGGCAAAGCCACCGACAACACCAAACTGCAAGCCGAAGGCAAACTGCAAGAGAAGAAAGGCGAGGCCCAGCAAGCGGTGGGCAAAGCCAAGGACGCGGTCAAGAAGGGCGTCGACAAGGCCTGATCCGGCCTTGAACGAAACAGCGAAGCGGCCATCCAAGGATGGCCGTTTTCGTATCCCGCTCACATGCGGTCACGGAACACAGTGTTTCAAAGTCGCCAAGTGAGCTACTTTGATGAGAGAAAAACGGCCCCTGAGTCGCCACGACTTCAACCTGTTCTGCGGCGAAAGGAGACGCGAATGATTTTTCCGGACATGAAAGGTCTGCCCCTGCACCGGGTGATGGTGCGCACGGTCACCGAATTCGTCGACGACGAGATGTCGACCTATGCCTCGGCACTGGCCTACCAGATGCTGTTCTCGCTGTTCCCGTTCATTCTGTTTCTGATTGCCCTGATCGGTTTCCTGCACCTGCCGGACTTCTTCTCCTGGCTGCGCCTGCAATCGGAGCTGGTATTGCCGCCCCAGGCGCTGGAGCAGGTCAACCCGGTGATCGATCAGTTGCAGCAATCCAAGGGCGGCCTGCTGTCGGTGGGTATCGTCATCGCCCTGTACACCGCGTCCGCCGGCGTGCGCCTGATGATGAGTGCGATGAACGCCGCCTACGACGTGGTCGAGGGCCGGCCTCTGTGGAAGCGGTTTCCGCTGTCGATCATCTACACCGTCGGCATCGCCGGCATGTTGCTGGTGGCCGCAGCGCTGATGGTGCTCGGCCCGCAGGTGATGGGGTGGATCGCCGCGCAGGTCGGTCTCGAAGAAGTCATCGTTACCCTGTGGACCATCGCCCGCTGGCCGGTGATCGTGATTCTGATGATGGTGGCCGTGGCGCTGATCTATTACGTGATGCCCGACGTCAAACAGGAATTTCGTTTCATCACCCCCGGCTCGGTGCTGGCGGTGGTGGTGTGGATCATCGCGTCCCTGGGCTTCGCGTTCTACGTCAAGACGTTCGCCAACTACAACGCCATGTATGGCAGCATCGGTGCAATCATCGTGCTGTTGCTGTATTTCTACATTTCCGCCGCCGTGTTGTTGCTCGGTGCGGAGATGAATGCGGTGATCGAACACATGTCCAGCGAGGGCAAGGATTCGGGCGAGAAAGTCCCCGGCGAACTCGATGAACATCCCAAACAACACGTTTCCGGCCTCGGGCGCGATCATTCGCTCAAGCCGAACACTGACGAAGCCTGATCATGATCCGTGAAATCCTGAAGATGGGCGACGAACGCCTGCTGCGCATCGCGCCGCCGGTGCCCGCTGAAATGCTCGACAGTCCCGAGCTGTGGCAATTGATCGACGACATGTTCCAGACCATGGAAAGCGTCGGCGGCGTCGGTCTCGCCGCGCCGCAGATCGGTGTCGATCTGCAACTGGTGATCTTCGGTTTCGAGCACAGCAAGCGTTATCCGGACGCCGAAGCAGTGCCGCAGACGATCCTGATCAACCCGCTGATCACGCCGCTCAGTCCGCTGATGGAAGAGGGCTTCGAAGGCTGCCTGTCGGTGCCGGGCCTGCGGGGCGCGGTGGATCGATACCAGCGGATCCGTTACGAAGGCGTCGACCCCAAGGGTGAGCCGATCTCGCGGGAGGCCTCAGGGTTCCATGCGCGGGTGGTACAGCATGAATGCGATCACCTGATCGGGCGCCTGTACCCGTCGCGCATTACCGATTTCAGCAAGTTCGGTTTTACCGAAGTGATGTTTCCGGATCTCGATCCCAACGCTGACGACTGACTAGCCCGCGCGCGGTGCCAGTTCCATGGCAATCATCGGCTTGCTCCGCGCATACCGGCTCAAGCGCTCGGCCATGGCCTGGGGCAGGTCAGGATCGAAAGTGAAGCCGCGCCGCTCGTAGAATTCGCGCAAGTCCGGGTGGCAGAACAACCACACCGGCCCCTCGACGTCCTTCACCGCTTCGGCAATCAGCTGTGCGGCAATGCCTTGCTCACGGCAGGCCGGATCGACGAATAACCCGGTCAACCAATGTCCGCCGAACACCGGCCGCAGGCACAGCGCCGCCACGATTTCCTCCCGCCGCGCCACCCACAATTGCGCCTCCCGCACCGCTTTCATCGACGATTGATGCTGGCGGTAGAACTTGTTCATCAGAGGCCAGGACAGGTCGTCGAGCTGGCTGTAACGGATGTCGGTCATGAATCGGACTGCCGGTGCAAAAGCCGCGGATTATAAAACAACGTGCCCGCCGGGATAGGTGTATACCTGATCTCACATCCCCTCTGAGTGGAGTACGCATCATGTCCAAAGGTATGGATTCGAAAAAAGCCGCGAAGAAGAAACCGGCCAAGACCGCCATCGAAAAACGCCACGAAAAGAGGGCGAAAAAAGTCGACATTTTTGGCCATTGATCACGCCTCTCGGGAGCCCGGATTCGGGCTCCTGTCTTGTCCTTGAAATCAGCGTCCTTAAAAAAAACCGCAAAAATAATCTGCAAGATTTCCCGTTGGTGTTGCACAGAACGATCAGACCCTCGTTCCGAGCCACGCCATGCCCCACTATTTCGACGATGCCCATCGCCAACAGATCGAAACCCTGCGCCAGCGCTTCACCGCCCGCACCGAGTGGCCGACCTGGCTGCTGCTGATCGGCGTGTACGGCGGCTGGTTCGCGATTGTGCTGGGCAGTGAATGGCTCGGCCTCGGGTGGAGCACGCTGCTGCTGATTCCGTTACTGGTGCTGTGGCTGTCGGTGCAGCACGAATTGCTCCACGGTCATCCGACGCGCTGGACCTTCGTCAACAAAATCCTCGGCTATGCGCCATTTGCGGTGTGGTATCCCTACACGCTCTATCGCGACAGCCATTTGCAGCACCATCGCGACGAAGACCTGACGATTCCCGGCGTCGATCCCGAAAGCCGTTACCTGAGCGCCGAGCGCTGGCAGGGCCGTTCGTTGTTCGAACGCAGTCTGCACTGGCTGAACAAGACCGTATTGGGCCGCTTCATTCTTGGTGCGCCGCTGGCGTTGCTGGCGCTGGCCGGTGAAGAACTGCAACGTCTGAAAAGCGGCGAGCGCCAGGCTTGGCTGATGTGGTTGACCCACGGCGCCTTGACCGTGCTGATGCTGTTCTTCATCGCGCGCTACAGCGTGTTGCCGGTGTGGCATTACCTGTTTTTGATCAGTGTGCCGGCGCTGTCGATCGCGATGGTCCGCTCCTACTATGAACACCGACCGCACGAGAGGCCGGAACAGCGCACGGTGCTCAACGAAGCCGGATGGCCGTGGCGCTGGCTGTTCCTCAACCTGAATTTCCATCTGGTGCATCACGACTTGCCGAAGCTGGCGTGGTACGACTTGCCCGAGGCCTACCGCATGCGCCGGGAACAGTGGGTGGCGCGCAGCGGCGGGTTTCTGGTGCAAGGTTATGGGCAACTGTGGCGCCGGCACGGCATCAAACCGATCGACAGCCCGCAGCATCCGTTTATTTGAGGCCAGCATGACGTCAGGTTACGCAGAGCTGTTGATGTACATCGCACCCGAGCCGATTCGCGCGGCGAACGAGCAGTGGCTGGCGCGGATTCTCGAACACCTGGGCCGTTCGCGGCTCGATGTCGACGGCTTGTCGTTGCTTGAACTTTGGCGCTCGCCTGATTTGTTGCTGACCCAGACCTGCGGCTATCCGCTGATGACCGCGCTGCGTGGGCAGGTCAGGATTGTCGGTCGTCCGCGTTACGAATTGCCTGACGCCACTGCCGGCAACCATTGCAGCCTGATCCTCGCCCGCGCCGAGGATCCGCGCCGCAATCTGGCGGAGTTCTTCGACAGTCGCGGGGTGATCAACAGCGAGGACTCCAACAGCGGCATGAACCTGTTGCGTCAGCGTTTGGCGCCGCTGCATCGGGACGGTCAGTTTTACGCCTCTGTGGGCATCAGTGGCGGGCATCGCGAAAGCCTGCGCTGGTTGCGCGAAGACCGCGCCGATCTGGCAGCCATCGACAGCGTGACCTTCGCGTACCTGGCGCAGTACGCCGCCGCAGAGGTCAGCGGCTTGCGGGTGGTGGCACGCAGTGCGTTCAGCCCGACCTTGCCCTTCATCACCGCTGCCAGCACGACGGACGAACAGATTGAACACCTGCGCCGGGCGATGAATCGCAGCCTTCAAGACCTGCCCGATGTGGCCCGCATCCTCGGTTTGCCCGAAGTCCTGCCCGCCAGTGAAAGTGATTACCTCGTCCTGCTGGATTATCAGCGCGAGGCCGAAGAACTGGGTTATGGCCGCTTGCGCTAGCAGTCTCTTGTAATTCACTAATGGAATATAAAAATTCTTTTTAAGTATTTTTAACGCATAAGGCGCCTTGCTAGGATCGCGCCACCGGACGACCGGACATTCAGCGACCCTTGACCAAGGAGCCCCCATGTCCGGCGCCGACTCATCCCATCGCAATCATGTGCACACGTTGTTTGGCGACCATTACCAGTGGTTGTGCACACGTCTGCGTCGGCAATCGAATGATGCGGCCACCGCCGAAGACATCGCCGCCGAAACCTTCGCGCAACTGCTCGAAGCCCCGGGCCTGACCGCCATCCGTGAACCCCGCGCCTTGCTCACCACCATCGCCCAACGCCTGCTGTACGAGCGCTGGCGGCGGGGCGATCTGGAGCGTCGACATCTGCACCAACTGCAACAGGGCGACCTCGATCACCCGCCGTCTCCCGAAGAACTCGCCGACCTGTCGCAAAGCCTCAAGCATTTGGACCGCACGCTCCAGCGCCTGCCGGGCAAAGTCCGCTCGACCTTTCTGCTGGCGCGCATTGACGGCCTGACCTACCCGCAAATCGCTGCCGAACTGGGCATCTCCCAGCGTTCGGTGAGCCTGTACATGACCCGTTCCCAGGCACTGTGCAACCGCCACAGCGCCAACCAAACCCTGATTTCCTCCCAGAACAAGAGGTCCGCATGAGATCGCTCAAAACCCTGCTCGGCAGTTCGCTGCTGGCCCTGACCCTGACTGCCGGGCACGTTGTCGCCGCGGAAACAAAAGCGCCGATCCACTTCGGCGACATCACTTGGGAAAGCGGCAGTTTCATCACCGAAGTGCTGCGCCTGATCGTCGAGAAAGGCTACGGCTACCCGACCGACACGCTGCCGGGCAGCACCGTCAGCCTGGAAGCGGCGCTGGCGAAAAACGATATTCAGGTGATCGGCGAAGAGTGGGCCGGGCGCAGTCCGGCGTGGGTCAAGGCTGCCGCCGAAGGCAAGGTGTTCGGCCTTGGTGACACGGTGAAAGGCGCCACCGAAGGCTGGTGGGTGCCGGAATACGTGATCAAGGGTGACCCGGAGCGCGGGATCAAACCGCTGGCGCCGGAACTGAAATCCGTGGCCGATCTGCCGCGCTACAAGGATGTGTTCAAGGACCCGGAAGACCCGAGCCGCGGGCGCTTCCTCAACAGCCCGACCGGCTGGACCTCTGAAATCGTCAACAGCCAGAAACTCAAGGCGTATGCGTTGAACGACAGTTACGTCAACTTCCGCACCGGCTCCGGCGCGGCGCTGGATGCCGAGGTGGCGTCGTCGATCAAGCGGGGCAAACCGGTGCTGTTCTACTACTGGTCGCCGA
The DNA here is from genome assembly GCF_059424205.1 of Pseudomonas sp. GW456-12-1-14-TSB6. Lineage (NCBI taxonomy): Bacteria > Pseudomonadati > Pseudomonadota > Gammaproteobacteria > Pseudomonadales > Pseudomonadaceae > Pseudomonas > Pseudomonas sp. GW456-12-1-14-TSB6. The sequence goes on along the minus strand of NZ_JBWKZE010000010.1, from coordinate 156,223 downwards.
CGCCGCTGCTCGGTCGCTTCAAACTGGTGAAGCTGGAAGAGCCACCGTTCGACGCCGAAGCCTGGAAAACCCTGGCCGATGCCAACAACCCCAATCCGAGAGGCACCCGCTCGATGCCGGCGAGCCTGGCGATTGGCGTGTCGGCGCCGTTCAAGGCGCAGTATCCGGAACTGGTGACGTTCTTTGAAAAGGTCGACTTGCCGATCGATCTGCTGAACCAGACTCTGGCCGGGATGAGCGAGAAACGCCAGCAGCCACGGCAGGTGGCCGAGTCGTTCCTGCGCGATCAGCCGCAAGTGTGGAAGCCTTGGGTGCCGGGTGATGTGGCAAACAAGGTGAGCAGCAGTTTGTAGTTCTTTCCGATGTTTTTGTAGTGCTGCACCGACACCATCGCGGGCAGGCCCGCTCCCGCAGGGTTGTGCGCAATGTTAAAGCCAGCGTGGTACCTGTGGGAGCGCGGCTTGCCCGCGATGGCGTCCGACCGGCAAAAACGTTTTTGCGCTGAACCGTTTCTCGTCCGCTTCCTGTCCGAACTCCCGCATTACTGGCCGACTAGTGGCCTTGCGCAAGGCCTTGCGCTGTCTATGCTCATTCATAACTAACTATGTCGACCGCCATTCAAAGCGCTCCGACGACAATCGGTTAGCCGTGAACAAAGCTGCCAGAGTGCGCAATCCAAGGCACCGACACTTGACCGACAAGGAGCTGTTTTTTAAATGGAAGTTCTTCTGCATGTTAGGAATGGCCCGCCCGCGGGCTATCAAGAAAAGGATGTCTTGATTAGAGCGTCGCTGCATGGACTCTTTGATTAATCATCGCTTATCACCTGACAACTTCCTCCCGTGGAGGAAGGCGTGTGCCTGTTCTGTGGAACGTAGTGGTGGATTCTGAAAGACCTGAACTTTCATCAAATCAAAAGAACGCGCGGAAGGTGATAGAGACATGTTCAACCTACATCACAAGGCTGATCTGCAGGAAATCGAACGTTTCAGCTGTGCCCTGACCGAAGCCAACGCCAAGCTGGCGGCGATCAGCCGTTCGATGGCAATGATCGAATTCACCCCCGAGGGCATCGTTCTGGATGCCAATGAGAACTTCTGCAAGACCATGGGCTACAGCGCCGATGAAGTGCGTGGCAAACATCACCGGATTTTTTGTGAAGAAGAATTTTATCGCAGCGAGGAATACGCCAAGTTGTGGCGTGACCTGGCCCGTGGCGAACCCATCAGCGGCACTTTCCTGCGCTTGAACAAGAGTGGGCGGGAGATCTGGCTCGAAGCCAGTTACATGCCGGTGTATGGCCCGGACAAACAAGTCCGCAGTGTGATCAAAGTGGCGGCGGACATCACCGCGCGCGTGAACAAGGAAAAAGAAGAAGAGAGCATGCTGGCGGCGATCGGTCGCTCTATGGCGGTGATCGAGTTCACCCCGGAAGGCAATGTGATCACGGCCAACGACAACTTCCTCAAGACCATGCAGTACTCGCTCAACGAAATCGTCGGCCATCACCACAGTCTGTTCTGTCATCGGGTCGAAGCCGAGTCCGCGCAGTACAAGGCGTTCTGGGCATCGCTCAATCGCGGCGAATATCACTCGCACCGCTTCGAGCGCAAGAACAAGTCCGGGCAGACCGTTTACCTCGAAGCCTCATACAACCCGCTGTTCGACGCCAAGGGCCGTTTGTACAAAGTGGTGAAGTTCGCCAGCGATATCACCCACCAGATGACTACCTTGCAGACCGCCGCGGAATCGGCCCACAGCACCTCGGTACAAAACGACGCCTGCGCGCAAAAAGGCTCACAGGTCGTGCAGCAAACGGTGCAGATCATTCAGGACATTTCCCGCGACCTCAACGAAGCGGCGCTGAGCATCGATGCGGTCAGCAAGCAGTCGGACATCATCGGCACCATCGTCCAGACCATTCGCGGCATTGCCGACCAGACCAACCTGCTGGCGCTCAACGCGGCCATCGAAGCGGCGCGCGCGGGTGAACACGGGCGTGGTTTTGCGGTGGTGGCGGATGAAGTGCGCAGCCTCGCGGCGCGAACCAGCCAGGCGACCGTGGAGATCGTCGACGTGGTGCGCAAGAACCATGAGCTGTCACTGAGCGCAGTGTCGAGCATGCAGTCGAGCCTGAGCCGCACCGGGCTCGGGGTGGAACTGGCGAACGAGGCGGGGGATGCGATTCGGGAGATTCAGCAGGGCTCGCGGCATGTGGTGGATGCGATCAGTCAGTTCAATGAGACGTTGAGATTAGAGTAGCGACTTGGGAATTGCCCCTCTGTATAGAGGGGCAAAATTTTCTCGATCACTCTTTTTCGGTCAAGGAAAAGCTACCAATGGCATTTGCATAATTGGACGCGTTGTCACGCTCTTCTGCCCTGAACTTGAAGGTTCCTCTTGCAAACCTTTTCGTAACGTCTACTTCCAGAATTGTTATTTCCCCGCCCTCTGTAACTGCAGGCCAAGAGCTGACCAATCCGCTTTGATTATAAAAACCAGTGACGCTAAGGTCCTTTGTGAAGGGATATGTGCCAGTTTTGATCTCACCATTGATGTCCACTTGGGCACCTCGTAACCCGTTGGGACCTACTTGGAAACCGCCGACACGTAGCTTTTTTGAGGTGACGATGAAAAAGAGCTCAGTAGTGGTGATGGTTTCTTCCGGGCCACCGTTTTCGCTCACTTTTAAACCAAATAGCCCACCTGCGTTGTTTTCCACGTTCATTTTTAATTCCTTTTCTTGGCTGAGCTGCTGGCGGAGCGGCATTGCTCCTTCACGGTTGATGTTGTTTCAGCTTTGATGGGGAGGACAACTGTCAGAACTTACAGGTATCGACTCTCGGGAGTAAGAAATCGACTAGCGGTAACCGGACGGTGAGGTCAGAGTCTCGAGTGAGACTCTGCTGAGGGAAGGGATCTTCTTAGAGCGAAGCGAGGAACTTGTCCGCCGACTCGTCGCTGATCTTCGCCGAGTTGGCGTCTTGCTTGTTCTGCTTCTCGGCTTCGGCCAGCTTCATCTTGTCCTGCAGTCGCTCGGCGATTTCTTTGCCGATGGCCAGTTGTTTCTCCGGCGGCATGGCTTTGATGTCGTCCTCGGTCAGGCCCATTTCCTGGAGGATACTGTCGCGCAGACGCTGTTCCGGCGTTTTGCTCATGTAGTCCTTGAACTCATCCATAGCCGATGAGCCCGTGGATTTGCTCGGCGAAGTATCGGAGGTTTGCAGGGCGACACGGGTCTTGGCGAACGCTTCGTCGACGTTGTCGCTGATACGCGTGGCTTCGCTGACTTGCTGGGTCGCCAGTTGGGTGGCTGATTCCTGCACTTTGGCGTTGGCTTCGGCGGTTTGCGCCTGGGCCTGGTTTTGAAGGGTCTGCAGCATCGCGCCATGCAGACCGCCTTGCAGGCCGGCCGCGGCCGTGGCGGTTGCATCGTCATTCAGCGGCTTGGGCAGGTGGATGATTTGCTGTTGTTTTGCACTGACCAACATGATGAAAGGACCTGTAGGTAATGACTGTCAGCCCTAGGGAGCAATTACCATGCCTATCTAATAATTTCTTTTATTTCAATGGCTTGTGGTTTTTGGTGAACCGGCAAAGCGGTCATCCCTTGCCGGAGGGCGGCAGGGGATGACCGTTGTCCGTCAGCGATGAGCGATGTTTTCCAGCGCCAGGTTACGGGTGCGAGGGCCGAAGTAGCCGATGGTCAGCATCACGATCAGCATGCTGGCGACGATGAACGCCAACACGCCCGGTGTCCCGAAGTGATCGAGGAACAGACCGATCAGCAGGCTGCTGAACACCGTCGACAAGCGACTGAACGAATAGCAGAACCCCACCGCCCGGGCGCGGATGTTGGTGGGGAACAGTTCGCTCTGATAGGAGTGGTAACTGAAGCTCAGCCAGGCGTTGCAGAAGGTGATCATCACCCCGCAGAAGATCAGGCCGAAGGCGCTGGTCTGCAACGCGAACAAGGTACCGAAAGTCATGGCACCGAGGGCTGAACCGACGATCTGCCATTTGTTCTCGAAGCGGTTGGCGAATTTGACGAACAGCAGCGGCCCGAGCGGGTAGGCGAGGGTGATGATGAACGCGTACATCAGGCTGTGCGTGACGCTGACGCCCTGGCCGGAGAGCAATGCTGGCAGCCAGTTGCCGAAGCCGAAGAAACCGATCGCCTGGAAGATGTGAAAGACGATCAGCATCAGTGCCCGGCGCCGGTACGGTGGCTGCCAGATATCGGCGAAACGGCCCTTGCCTTCGACGTCGACGGCTACCGCTTCCGGCGCATCCAGTGGCTGGCGGTGATCCTTTTCGCAGCGCGCCTCGATGCCGTCGAGAATCCGGTTCGCCTCATCGAAACGGCCATGCTGGGCCAGCCAGCGCGGTGACTCCGGCAGACGCTTGCGCAGCCACCAGATGAACAGCGCAAACACCGCACTGGCCAACACCACCCAACGCCAGCCGGAAACCCCGAACGGCGCCTGTGGCACCAGCCACCAGGACATCAGCGCCACCGCTGGCACCGACAGGAACTGCACGAAAAACGCGAAGGCAAACGCCGAACTGCGCATGCGCTTGGGCACCAGTTCCGAGAGGTAGGCGTCGATGGTCACCAGTTCGATGCCGAGGCCGATGCCCACCAGAAAACGCATGCAGATGATCCCCAACGCCGAACTCTGCACGCCCATCAGTACCGTGGCCACGGTGTACCAGACCAGCGCGAAGGTGAAGATCGCCCGCCGACCGAACCGATCGGCCATCGGGCTCAGCAGACTGGCGCCGAGAAACAAACCGAGGAACGTCGCTGAGGCGAACGCAGCCTGATCGGAGAAACCGAACACGCCCTGATTGCCGGTGGCGAAGATGCCATCGCGGATCAGGCCGGGGCTGATGTAGGCGGTCTGGAACAGGTCGTAGAGTTCGAAAAAACCACCGATCGACAGCAGCGCCACCAGCCGCCAGAGGGTGGCGACTGCGGGGAGGCGGTCGATGCGGGCGGAAATCTCGGCGGCGCGTATCGGGTCGATGCCGTCGCGTTGCGCGGCGGGGGCGTGTGCAGTCATGGGCTGATCCATTTTTTATTGATGGAAAAGCTTAGCCTGCTATCGGAAATCAAGGATTGTTTATATCGGCGGTTGGTGAGGGAAAACCGCCGATTTCTTGCAATATCCGCTTACCAATTAACGATTTATGTCGCGGGCTGCGGATCCCGTAGTGCCGATGCCGGAAGGCCGAACACCTTATCGAACAGCCAGTTGAACGCGAAGGTGTAGCAAGGGATGAACACGATCAGTGCCAGATCCAGCAAAAAGGCCTGCACCAGACTGATGTTCATCCACCAGGCGATCAGCGGAATCAGGAACACGATCAGCGTCAGCTGGAAGCCGACGGCGTGGGCGATGCGCCGTTTCACCGTGCGGGTGCGCGACACCTGACGGCTTTCCCAGCGCTCGAACAGCGAGGTGTAGATGAAGTTCCAGGTCACGGCGATGCTGGTGATGATCACCGCCAGCGGGCCGGTGCTGCCGGGCGAGGTGCCGGACAACAAGGCCAGGCCCAGGGCGGAGAAGGTCATGCCGATCACTTCATAGAGCGACACATAGACCAGTTTGCGTTTGACGCCTTGCATGGGGAATTGCCTCTTTCTTGCGACTTGTGGCCAGTGGGGCTGGCGAAGGCGACGAAAGATAGCTTCAATGCAGGTGACAGAAAAAGTCAGTAGCTTTCAGTTTTATTGATAGGTGTGTGAAGTGAATTTCAACAGTGAAAGCATCGAACTGTTTCTCGCCGTGATTGAGCGCGGCTCGTTTTCCGCAGCGGCCAGGGCATTGGGCAAAGTCCCGTCGGCGGTGAGCATGGCCATCGGCAATCTGGAGGCCGAACTCGGTTACTCGTTGTTCGACCGCAGCCACCGCGAACCGCAACCGACGGCAATGGCGCTGTCGCTGGTGCCCCATGCGCGGCTGATCGCCGATCAGCTCAAGCAATTGCAGGTGCACGCGGTGCAGTTGTCGCTGGGGCTGGAGAGCACGTTGTCGATCGGCGTGGCGGCGGATATCGACCGCCGACGTTTGCTGACAGCGATCAAGGACATCAGCGAGCGTCATCCGTTGCTCGACATTGAAGTGCTGACCGCACCGCAGGATGACGTGCTGGCGATGCTTCACAGTGGTCGGATCAGTGTGTGCCTGGCGTTCGCCGGGTTGAGCGTGAATGTGCTGGAGCGTTTTCAGTTCGTCGGCAGTGAACGGATGATCGCCACGCTGGCGGCGGACAGCCCTTTGTTGCAGGGGCAGGATCTGTTTCTCGAGGACTTGGTGCATGTGCGGCAGATCGTCGTCGGCAGTCGTGATTTGCCGATCAGCGAAACCCGGCCACTGGTGGCCGAATCCCACTGGCGCACCGACAACCTGGAAACGGCGCTGGAGATGGTCGAGGCAGGGTTGGGCTGGGGCAATTTTCCGCTGTCGGTGGTGCAGCCCTGGCTTGATAGCGGACGGCTCAAACGCCTGAATTTCCGCAACATCGAAAACGGTCTGGTGCTGCCGGTGCATGCGGTATGGCTCAAGAGCCAGCCGCTACAGAAGGGTGCGGCGGCATTGGTTGAAATACTCGGACGGTGATCGTTCCCACGCTCCGCGTGGGAATGCCTCAATGGACGCTCTGCGTCCGGCTCTGGAAGGGACGCGGAGCGTCCCGGGCTGCATTCCCACGCGGAGCGTGGGAACGATCAAACAGAAGGCTCAGAGGTCAGGTGCTCTCGCGGATTTTGAGTTCGAAGCCCATGTCTTCGACCGGCCGCGCCACGCTGTTGCCCGCCATCAATGTCAGCATCTGTTCCGCTGCACGCTTGCCGATCGCTTCGCGGGGCGTGTTGATGCTGCTCAGGCGCGGCACCATGTGTTCCGACATCGGCAGGTCGTTGAAGCCGAGGATCGCCACTTGCTCGGGGATCCTGATCCCGTTGCGCAGCGCTTCGAGCAGGGCGCCCTGAGCCAGGTCGTCGTTGCCGAAGAAGATCGCATCGACATCCGGATGCGCCGCCAGCAATTGCAGGAACAACTCGCCGCCCAGGCCCACGGACGATGAACGCGGGGTCAGCACTTCCAGATCCGGGTCGTAGCGACCGGCCTTCTGCAACGCCTTGCGAAAGCCTTCACCGCGCAGCAGGGTGCGCTGATCGAGTTGCGCGCCGATGTACGCCAGACGCTTGCGGCCACGGGACAGCAAATGTTCGGCAGCCGTTTCGCCGGCGCTGAGCTGGGAGAAACCGACGCAGTTCACCCCGGCGGCGCTGTCCAGCTCCATCATGTAGACGCAGGGAATATTGCTGGCCTCGATCATCCGCCGCGAACTTTCGGTGCGGTCGAAGCCGGTCAACAGCAAGCCGCGCGGCTGATAAGCCATGTAGTTGCGCAGCAGGTTTTCTTCTTCATCGCGGGAATAGTGGAAGTTGCCGATCAGCACTTCGAAGCCCTTCGGCGTGAGCACCCGATGAATGGCTTCCAGGGTGTCGATGAACAGCAGGTTGGACAGCGAAGGCACCAGAACCACCACCGAATGGCTCTGGGCCGAGGCCAGGGCGCGGGCGGCGGGGTTGACCACGTAGTTGAGTTCCAGCGCGGCTTTCTGGACTTTTTCCACCAATTCGGTGGCGACCGTGCTGACCCCACGCAGGGCGCGGGACGCGGTAATCGGGCTGACGCCGGCCAGGCGGGCGACTTCATTAAGGGTGGGACGGCCGGTGGTGCGGGTGTTTTTATCGTTTTTAGGGGTGGTCATCGGGCAGCTTGCCAAACAAAAATCAAGGCACTAAGGTAGCGCTGTCCTTATGCAGCTGCAAATGCGTAAGCGAGGTCCTGCCTGATCCTCGCTTTTTGGCGTACGGACAAAACCTGCTGCAACCCAAAAAAACGACAAGAAGGCGTCGGCAACTTCTGCCTGTGCACTAGAGTCATAGCTAGCAAAGGTAGCGCTGTCTGCGCGCTGAGGTGTTACATGAATCATCCCATCACCGCCCTGGTCATCATGGGCGTTGCCGGTTGCGGCAAGACGTGCGTCAGCGAGGCCCTGTGCCAATTGAGCGGCGCCACTGCCATTGAAGGCGATACTTTCCATCCGGCCGCGAACATCGAAAAGATGAGCGCGGGGATCCCCCTGAATGACGAAGACCGTGCCGGCTGGCTCGACAGCCTGTGCGATGAACTGCGTCGCGTCGATGCCCTGGGCGAACGCCCGGTGCTGACCTGCTCGGCCCTCAAGCACAGTTATCGCGAAGTGCTGCGCAGCGCCTTGCCGGGCCTGGGTTTCGTGTTCCTCGAATTGACGCCTGAAGTCGCCGCCGAACGTGTATCCCACCGTCCGGGCCACTTCATGCCGGCCACCTTGATCGAAAGCCAGTTCGCCACCCTCGAATCGCCCAAGGGCGAGCCGTTGACCCTGGCCCTGAATGCTTCGATCCACAGCGTTGAAGAACTGGCGGCGCAAGCCCACGTCTGGTGGCAGGCCCATGGCCTGAAACAGGCGGTATGAGTGTGATTGCGAAGATAGCGCTGTCCTTTCGACTTCTGATTAACCCGCTTTAATAACAACAACAAACCAGGAGACACCCCCAATGTTTGGCATGTCCCATGACGCCTACCTGCTGCTCGATGCAGTGGTCACGGTGATCGGACTCATCGTCCTGATCACCAAATTCAAGATTCACCCCTTCATTGCCCTGACCATCGCCGCCGCGTTCCTCGGCCTGACGTCCGGCATGCCGATCGGCACCATCATCAAGGCGTTCCAGGACGGCTTCGGTGGCGTGCTCGGTTTCGTCGGCATCATCCTCGCGCTGGGTACGATGCTCGGCAAGATGATGGCCGAGTCAGGCGGTGCCGATCAGATCGCCCAGACCCTGATCCGCGCGTTCGGCAAGGACAAGGTCCAGTGGGCGATGATGTTCGCGGCGTTCCTGGTGGGCATTCCGCTGTTCTTCGAAATCGGCTTCGTGTTGCTGATTCCGCTGGTGTTCATTGTGGCTCGCCGCACCGGTGTGTCGATCATCAAGATCGGCATCCCGCTGCTCGCCGGCCTGTCCGCCGTGCACGGTCTGGTGCCGCCGCACCCGGGCCCGCTGCTGGCCATCGGCGTGTTCGGTGCCGACATCGGCAAGACCATTCTGTACGGTCTGATCGTCGCGCTGCCGACCGCCATCATTGCCGGTCCGATCTTCGGTACGTTCATCGCCAAGCACATTCCCGGTACGCCAAATCAGGAACTGGTCGATCAACTGGCCCGTGAAAACGATTCGGCCAATCTGCCGAGCTTCAGCATCACCCTGGTCACCGTGCTGCTGCCGGTGTTCCTGATGCTGCTGAAAACCTTCGCCGACGTGGCGCTGCCGGACGGTCATTTCTTCCGCACCTGGATGGACATGATCGGTCACCCGATTTCGGCACTGTTGCTGGCATTGCTGCTGTCGCTGTACACCTTCGGTCACAAGCAGGGCATCGGTTCTCAGCAGATGCTCAAATGGCTGGATGCGAGCCTGGCGCCGACCGCGGCGATCATCCTGATCATCGGTGCCGGCGGCGGATTCAAGCAGATGCTGGTGACCAGCGGCGTGGGCGACGTGATCGGCCACATGGCGGTCAGCGCGCAGATCTCGCCGATCCTGCTGGCGTGGCTGGTGGCGGCGGTGATCCGCATCGCGACCGGTTCGGCCACCGTGGCGACCATTACTGGCGCGGGCATTGTGGTGCCGGTGGTAGGGATGATTCCGGGCGTGAACCGTGAGCTGCTGGTGCTGGCCACCGGTGCCGGCTCGCTGATCCTGTCCCACGTCAACGACGCCGGTTTCTGGCTGGTGAAGCAGTACTTCAACATGACCGTGGCCGAGACCTTCAAGACCTGGACGGCGATGGAAACCATCCTGTCGGTGGTGGGTCTGGGCTTTATTCTGTTGCTGTCGCTGTTCGTTTAACGTCGAACGCAAGACACAAAAAAACCGCAGCGATGCGGTTTTTTTGTGGGTGCAATTCGCGAGTGATCGTTCCCACGCTCCGCGTGGGAATGCCTCAATGGACGCTCTGCGTCCGCTTTCGGCAGGGACGCGGAGCGTCCCGGGCTGCATTCCCACGCGGAGCGTGGGAACGATCAGGTGGGGAGGAGGCAGTTACTTAGTGCCCAGGCCATCAGCCCGAAACATCCCGCGAATCCCGCGTACCGCCTGACGAATCCGATCCTGGTTTTCGATCAGCGCAAAGCGCACGTGATCGTCACCGTACTCGCCAAAGCCGACACCCGGCGAGACGCAGACCTTGGCCTCGGCCAGCAGCTTCTTGGCGAACTCCAGCGAACCGAGGTGCGCGTAGGCGTCGGGAATCTTCGCCCAGACGTACATCGAGGCTTTCGGATTTTCGACCATCCAGCCCAGCTCATGCAGGCCTTTGACCAGCACATTGCGGCGCTGGCGATATTGCTCGGCGATGTCGCGCACGCATTGCTGATCGCCTTCCAGCGCAGCAATCGCGGCCACCTGCAGCGGGGTGAAGGTGCCGTAGTCGTGGTAGCTCTTGATCCGCGCCAGGGCGCTGACCAGTTCCGGGTTGCCGACCATGAAGCCGATGCGCCAGCCCGCCATGTTGTAGCTCTTGGACAGGGTGAAAAACTCCACCGCAATGTCCTTGGCGCCCGGCACCTGCATGATCGACGGGGCTTTCCAGCCGTCATAGACGATGTCGGCGTAAGCCAGGTCGTGCACCACCAGCACGTCGTACTGTTTGGCGAGAGCAATCACCCGCTCGAAGAAATCCAGCTCCACGCACTGCGCGGTCGGGTTCGACGGGAAGCCGAGGATCATCATCTTCGGTTTCGGGATCGAGCCGCGAATCGCCCGTTCCAGCTCGGCGAAGAAATCCACGCCCGGCACCAGCGGCACCGACCGCACCTGGGCGCCGGCAATCACGGCACCGTAGATGTGAATCGGGTAGCTCGGGTTCGGCACCAGTACGGTGTCGCCCTGATCCAGGGTCGCCAGCATCAGGTGCGCCAGGCCTTCCTTGGAACCGATGGTGACGATGGCTTCGCTTTCCGGGTCGATCTCGACCTCGTAGCGTTCCTTGTACCAGTTGGAAATCGCCCGGCGCAGGCGCGGAATGCCCTTGGACGTGGAGTAACCGTGGGTGTCTTCGCGTTGTGCAACCTGCACCAGTTTTTCAACGATGTGCGGCGGCGTGGCGCCGTCGGGGTTGCCCATGCTCAAGTCGATGATGTCTTCGCCGCGACGTCGGGCAGCCATCTTCAGCTCGGCGGTGATGTTGAAAACGTAAGGGGGGAGTCGATCTATGCGCGCAAAGCGGCGCGGCGAACCTTGTTCAGCCATTGTTGCCTCGGATAACGTAAGCGCCCGGAACCGTCCGAGCGACGCTGGTCACTGCGGTGACCTGTGGCGGACGATAAGGGCAGCGATGGCAGACTGTCCAGCGCCTTTGTAAACAAATTTTTCCCAAGGAAATCGGTTAATGGAATTCACCAGCGGCTTCTTGCTGAGCCTTTCGCTGTGCCTGGATATCGGCGTGGCCAACATCGCGATGATCACCCTGGCGATGCAGCGCGGCTATTTTCAGGGCTTCGCGCTGGGTCTCGGCACCTGCGTCGGCGACCTGATCTACGCGGTGCTGGCGCTGGCCGGAATGACCGTTCTGCTGCAATACGAAACCGTGCGCTGGGTGCTGTGGATCGGTGGTTCAGCGCTGTTGATCTACTTCGCGGCGAAGATGATCTATTCGGCGATCCACCACGAGGCGCAATTGGCGGCGACCGCCGAAGTCGGCCAGAACTCCCATCGCAAGGAATTCTTCCGTGGGATCTTTCTCGCCATGTCATCGCCGAGCGCCATCCTCTGGTTCGCGGCCGTGGGCGGCACGTTGATCGCCCGTTCCGGTGGCGGCGGTCCTTTGAGCTCGGCGCTGTTTCTCGGTGGTTTCCTGTGCGCCGGGCTGCTGTGGTCGGCGGGACTGTGTTTTGCCGCGAGCCATGGCGGCAAGTTGCTGGGCGACAAACTGCTGCGCTATTCCTACATGGCATCGGCAGCGATCTTCTGCTATTTCGCGGTCTACGTGATCGTATCCGGTTATAACGAGTTCGTCGGTTCCGGCGCCGCCGAGGCCCTGCATACGCTGTAAATGTGCGAATCGGGTTTGGCTTCTATACTCCCAGCCGAACCCACTTTTTTCGTTCAAGGAGTCGAGTCATGGATGAGCAAAAACGCGTCGAAGTGGCTGAACCTCGCTTCGAACATGGACACTTCCTGCTGATTGCAGGATTTCGCGATCGCTTCACCAAAGAGACCGTTCGGGACATCTATGCACTGTGGGAAAAACTCATCCCGCACATCGGGCATATTCCGGGGCAGAAGAGCGAAGTGACTTACGGTGTCTGCAGCAATTTCGACGGTAATGGCGGTTTTGACTACATGGCCGGGGTCGAGATCAGCAAGCTCGATGAGTTTCCACAGGAAAAGTATCCGTGGATCGAAATCCTGCCACGCCAGTACGCGGTGTTCGAACACAAGGGTTCGCTGGATCAGCTGCCGCAGACCATTGACTACATCTACAACACCTGGCTGCCGAATTCCGAATACAAAGGGCTCAACGCCCCGGAGCTGGAACGCTACAGCGCCGATTTCAATCCAAAAACCAATACCGGCAAGCTGGAAATCTGCGTCCCGGTGGAAAAGAAAACCTGACGAATAACCGGCAGCGCGAACCCGCTTCGCGCTGCCGATCAGGCTTTATTTGCCCTTGATCCGTCGTGCCCGCAACAGGTCGATGCCCAGAGTAATAAACCCGAAGAAGCTGATGCCCAACACCATCAACAAACCGATTTCCACGCTGCTCATAAACGGTTCCCCCCTCGGGTGATCAGAGACAGGCACCAGAAATAGACCGTCCCGAATCCGAAGAAAAGCGCTTATACGCAGGCTTTACGCCGCCCGTGCGGATCGATATGAACACCTTATTCCTTTATCCTTGGCGGCCTTGTTTCCTCTGATTTCGAGTCGCCATGAACACCGTCATCCGCCACGTCACCGCCGCCGACCTGGACCGCTGCTACGCCATCGAAACCCTCGCCTATGAAGGCGACGAAGCCGCGACCCGCGAAAAGATCGCCACGCGCATCGCCACCTGGCCGGACGGTTTCATCGTCGCCGAAGTGGACGGGCAGGTAGCCGGCTTCATCAACTCCGGCGCGGCATTTGACGTGCAGATGTCCGACGAGGCGTTCAAGGAGTTGATCGGCCACGACCCGGCGGGGCCGAACGTGGTGATCATGTCGGTGGTGGTGCACCCGGACTATCAGGGCCAGGGCCTGGCCAAGCGTCTGCTGGGCGAATTCATCGAACGCATGCGCGAGCAGGGCAAGGCGACGATTCACCTGATGTGCAAGGAGCGGCACATCCCGCTGTACGCCGGATTCGGTTTTGCCTACATCAAACCGTCCGAGTCCGACCACGGCGGGATGGCGTGGCACGAGATGATCCTGCCCCTCTGAAGAAGAACCCCTGACCTGATCGTTCCCACGCTCTGCGTGGGAATGCAGCCCGGGACGCTCCGCGTTCCTGCCGCACCACTGATGCAACGCCTGGCACCGTCGTGACGCAGAGCGTCAAAGTCTGCATTCCCACGCAGACGGTTCGACGCCTCGACGTGGGAACGATCGGTGGGCGGGGTCAGTAGAGGGTGTCACGTACTCTGGCCGGGGCCTCGCGATCATAGGCCTCGGCATCAAACTGCCCATCATTCAGACGCTTGTGAAACGCACCCGCCGTCGGCAGCGCCGAGCGCGGTAAGTGGGTTTGCGGATTCCACGCATCCGAACGCACGAATGCCTTGGAGCAATGAAAAAACGCCGCCTCCACCGTCACCAGCAACACCGTGCGCGCCGGTTTGCCGTTCACCGCGAAGCTATCCAGTAACTGCGGATCAGCGCTGATGGACGCGGTGCCGTTGACCCGCAACGTCTCGCCAATCCCCGGAATGATGAACAGCAGCGACACCCGCGGATCGTGCAGCACGTTGCGCAAGGTATCGATGCGGTTGTTGCCCGGGCGATCCGGCAGAGCCAGAGTGCGCTCGTCGATGATCCGCACAAACCCCGGCGTATCGCCGCGCGGGGAACCGTCGATGCCGTCGGCACCCACCGAGCTGACAATCACCAGCGGCGAGACCCGGACCATCGCCTGATAGTCCTCGTTGAGAAAGCCGATCTGCTTGCGCACCGCCCGTTCGTGGGGCAAGCCGTAGATGGCTTCCAGCGCTTCGATTGAATCGATCATCGTTGCTCCCCCGACGATTAGAAAAACAGCCCCATGCGCCGCTCGTAACCGATGCGGCCCTTGTAGGCCTCGCCGCTGTCGACGAAGCCGTACTTGGCGTACAGCGCAATCGCGGCGTCGTTGTCGGCGTCCACCGACAGTTCCAGCCCTTTGATCTCCGGCCAGGCCTGACGCGCAACTTCCGGCAACGCCAGCAGGCAGGCCTTGCCATAACCCTTGCCCTGAGCGCGGTGATCGACCTGCAACGCATGCAGGGTGGCGCTGTGTTCATCGGCCCATTCCGGCAGAACCGGCGGGCGCTTGAGCAGCAGGAACGCCACTGGCTTATCTTCGGCCAGCAGCGCAAAACCCTTCACGCCGGGGCCGGGCTTCGACAGCAGGGTGTGCAACGCACCGTGGATGTCGCCGGAGAACTTGATCTGCTCGGCGTGGATTTCAATGGCCTCGACCTGTTGGCGTTGGGTGGCGTTCAGGCTTTCGTAAGGCACGAGTCGGGCTGACACGGGAATTTCCTTTTTCCTACAAAGATGAGCCTCGGATTCTAGCGAGTTTGTCTTCTCCGGAATTTTTTTGTTTCAACTGTCGATCCGGCAAATCGCCGAACGACTAAGGGTGTCTTCACAACAAAAACCAGGGAGAAACACCATGAGTACGCAAGCGCAGATTCAAAGCCTGATCGATACCTACCGCGAGGCGGTGATGACCAAGGACGTGGAAAAAGTCATGGCCCTGTACGCCGACGACATCGTTTCCTTCGATGCGATCAAGGCCCTGCAATTCAAGGGCAAACCGGCCTACCGCGCGCACTGGGTGGACTGCATGGAAATGTGCCCCGGCCCGCACATCTTCGAGTTCCACGAAATCGCCATCGAGACCGCCGACAACATCGCCTTCGCCCACTGGGTCGCCAATTGCGGCGGGACCAATGAAAAGGGCGAAACCCAGAGTTGCTGGATGCGCGTCACCGCCTGTTACCGGCAGGTCGGCGGGGCGTGGAAGATCGCCCACGAACACTGGTCGGCACCGTTCGACCCGATGAGCGGCTCGACCCTGTTCGATGCGAAACCCTGATCTTCAGCCATAGTTGATCCGTCCGATTCAGGAGAACGCCATGAAGTATTTATGCCTGGTCTACAGCGATGAGCGCCTGCTGCATTCGTCGCCCGACAGCCCGGAAGACGCCGAGTGCTGGGCCTACGCCGAGTCGATCCAGGGCAGCGGCCGGATGGTCGCCGCCGAAGCGCTGGAGTCGGTGCAGACCGCCACCACGGTGCGCATGCGCAACGGCAAACTGTCGATCACCGACGGCCCGTTCGCCGAGACCAAGGAACAGCTGGCCGGTTTCTACCTGATCGACGCGCGGGACCTCAACGAAGCGATTCAGGTCGCCGGCAACATTCCGGCGGCCCGGGTCGGCAGCGTCGAAGTGCGTCCCGTGCGCCAGTTGAATGTCTGAAGTCAGGGCGCGGGTCGAGCAGGTCTATCGCGAAGACTCGCGGCGGATCCTCGCGACCCTGATCCGCCTGCTCGGCGATTTCGACCTCGCCGAAGAAGCCTTGCACGAGGCGTTCTTCGTCGCGGTCGAACGCTGGCAGCGTGACGGCGTGCCGGACAATCCGCGGACCTGGCTGGTCTCTACCGGGCGCTTCAAGGCCATTGACGTGTTACGCCGTCGCGCGCGGTTCAAGGCCTCGCAGCCGTTATTTCTGGCGCAACTGGAAGAGCTGGAACAGTCCGAATGGGACGCTGAAGACGTGGAAGACGATCGCCTGCGCCTGATCTTCACCTGCTGCCACCCGGCGCTGGCGGCGGACGCGCAAGTGCCGCTGACCCTGCGTGAAGTCTGCGACCTCACCACCGAAGAAATCGCCCGGGCATTCCTCTCGGCGCCGGCGGCGATTGCCCAACGCATCGTGCGCGCCAAGGCGAAGATTCGCGATGCGAAAATCCCTTATCAAGTTCCAGCCCTCAGCGAATTGCCCGAGCGCCTCGACAGCGTGTTGCGGGTGATTTATCTGGTGTTCAACGAAGGCTATTCGGCATCCGGCGGCGCCCAGGTGACCCGCGAAGACCTGACCCGTGAGGCGATCCGCCTCGGGCGGTTGCTGCTGGAGTTGTTGCCGGACCCGGAAGTCATGGGGCTGCTGGCGTTGATGCTGCTGCATGAATCGCGGCGCTCGGCGCGCTCTTCGCCTGATGGTGAACTGATTCTGCTGGATGATCAGGATCGCGGATTGTGGAATGCCGAGTTGATTGCCGAAGGCTGCGGTCTGGTGGAAAAAGCGCTGACCACGGGGCGCTTCGGGCCGTACTGCCTGCAAGCGGCGATTGCTGCGGTGCATGCCGAAGCGCCGACGGCAGGGGAGACGGACTGGGAGCAGATCGTCGGGCTGTATGACGTGTTGCTGCGGGCGGTACCGTCGCCGGTGATCGAGTTGAACCGGGCGGTGGCGGTGGCCAAACGTGACGGGGCGCTGGCGGGGTTGACCCTGGTTGAAGGGATTCTGGACCGTGGGGAATTGCAGGATTACCACTTGGCGCATTCGGCGCGGGCGGAGTTTTGCCGGCAGTTGGGGCGGGTTGAAGAGGCGCGGGCGGCTTACCGGCGAGCCTTGGAATTGACTCGGCAAGAGCCGGAGCGGCGGTTTATCGAGGGGCGGCTTTCGGCTTTGGACCGCTTGCCCTCACCCTAGCCCTCTCCCGGGGGGAGAGGGGACCGATCCGGGGATATTGGGGATATACGCCGACCTGAACGGTTCGCTGTGAATCCATAATCGACTCGATTTTTCAGGTCGATGTATGACGTAAGACACCTCGGTCAGTCCCCTCTTCCTCCGGGAGAGGGTTAGGGTGAGGGCGCTTTTGATTTTGCCTTTCGCTTTTAGGCCTGCTGCCGAGTAGCAGCCATCACAATCTCCCGAATACAAACCCCCTGCGGCTGCCCATACGCATAAGCAATCGCCGTCGCCACATCCTCGGCACTCAACACCGTGCCACCCATGTCCTGCTTCCAGGCCTGGTACCCGCTCTTGATCGCCTCATCCGTGGTGTGGCTCAGCAACTCGGTCTCTACCGCGCCCGGCGCAATCGTGGTCACCCGCACGTTATGCGGCGACAATTCTTCACGCAGGTTTTCCGACAATCCATGCACCGCAAACTTGGTGCCGACATACGCCACATGGTTCGGGAAGGTCTTGCGTCCGGCCACCGAGCTGACGTTGATGATCGTGCCGTGCTTGCGCTCGATCATCCCGGCCACCACCGCGTGCACGCCGTTGAGCAGACCTCTCACGTTGACGTCGAGCATCTGGTCCCACTGTGCCGGGTCCTGCTTGCTCATCTCGCCCAGCAGCATCACCCCGGCGTTGTTGATCAGCGCATCGGCCGGGCCGAACTGCGCTTCCGCTTCGGCCACAGCGGCCAGCAATGCGGCGCGGTCGGTGATGTCGACGCGGCGGCTGAGGGTGTTCGGCAGGGCCAGTGCTTCGAGGCGTTCGATGCGCCGGGCCAGCAACAGCAGCGGATGGCCGGCAGCGCTCAAACGGCGGGCGGTGGCTTCGCCGATGCCCGAGCTGGCGCCGGTGATGATGATCAGTGGCTTGCTCATGATTGAACTCCTGAGATAAGAAAAACAAATAACCAGATTCGTGACGCAGTATATTTAGCCCGTTGGAGGCTGAAAAATGCCTTATTCCTCTGTCTGCTATCGGAATTTCCTATGGATATCCGCCATCTCAAAGCATTCCTCGCGGTGTTCGAAGAACGCAACATTACCGCTGCCGCGCAACGGCTATTCATCAGCCAGCCCACGTTGTCGGTGACCATCAAACAGCTGGAAGAAGAACTTGGCGCGACGCTGTTCGTGCGTCAGCCTCGTGGTGTGGACGTCAGCGACGAAGCGCGACTGCTGTACCCGCAGGCACGTCGGATGGTGGCCGAATCCGAGGCGCTGAGCCGGATGTTTCGCGGCCGCGAAAACCGCGCGCCGCTGACCCTCGGCATCGAGGGCGACATCGCCGCCAGTCACATCGAAGCCTTCGTGCGGATGGCTCATCAGGCGATGCCCAATCTGCTGCTGACCCTGGAGGAGGGCTGTCATGGCGACGGTCGGTTGGCGGTCGAGGAAATGTGCTGCGAGGACGAACTGTTCCTGCCGCTGTGGGAAGAGTCCTATGTGATGGCGCTGCCTCTCGATCATCCGATGGCCAACGCGCAGGCCGGCTGGGCGCCGATCGAGGACTGGATCACCTGCCCACAGCATCCTTCACATCAGCGGTTGATGGCGCTGTACGGACGCTCGCCGGAAGCGGTGGCGGGACATGCCGGTTCACTGCAACAGGCGTTGCATATGGTGGCGGCGGGTGTCGGTGTGGCGATGTTGCCGCAGTCACTGGTCAGCGGGCATGAGCGCATCGTCGTGCGCGCGCTGCACCTGCCGGCGCCGACCCGGCGGGTGGGATTGTGTTACGCGGCGCAGGCGCTGGAGTTGCCGACGATGCGTGGGTTGCACGAGTATTTTCAGGTGAACCGCCCGGCAGCGATCGAGGCGGCCTGAGCTATTCCAGCATCTTGCTCAGCAACCAGCTCCCCGCCGGCCCCGGCGGGTACAGCCGCGACCACAGGGCATCGACGAACACCGGTTTCGGCCAGCCGCGCACCTTCAGTTCCACCAGTAAGTCATTGCCGAAACGCTCCACCAGCCAGCGCGGCAGCGGCGCCCAGCCGAAACCTTTCTCTGCCATTTCCAGCAACATCAGATAACTCGGCGCCGACCACACCCGGCCTTTGCCGCGACTGTCATAGGGATTGACGATGGTCGCCAGGCGCAGCTCGCGATGCTGTTCAAGGATCGTTTGATCGATGGATTCCTGTGTCGCCAACGGATGGCCGCGCCCCACGAACAAGGCGATTTCCGTACGCTCGGCGACGGTCGCGCTCGCCAGATCCGGTGGGTAGTTGTCCTGCATCTCGGCGAACGCCAGGTGCGCCCGCCCGCGCTGCACCAGTTCGATCAGGTCATCGCACTCGGCGATCAGGCATTCAAGCTCCAGGTCCGGATAACGTTGTTCGAAGCCCACCAGTGCCGCTTCGAAACGGTCGGACTGATAAGTGTCGGAAATCGCCACCGTCAGTTTCGGCTCGACGCCCTGAGCCAATTGCCGGGCGGTCATTTCCAGGCGGCTGGTGGCCGCCAGAATCGCCTCGGCCCGTTGCAGCATCACGTGCCCGGCCGGGGTCAGCGTCGGTTTGCGGCTGCTGCGGTCGAACAGCACCAGGTCCAGATCGATCTCAAGGCTGGCCACCGCCGCACTCACTGTCGACTGACTGCGCCCGAGCTTGCGCGCTGCCGCTGAAAACGAGCCTTGAGTCGCCGCCTGGACAAACGCCAGCAACACTTCCTGAGAAGCCATGAACTATCTCCTTGATCGATGGTTATTGGTTATGAAGTATCGGTGCGGTGCTGGATCATGGCAACCATCTTCACAGAGGACTTCGGCCATGACTGCCAACAAATCCATCACTGAGCGTATCTTCCAGGCCATCGGTTTCGAACTGCTGGCGATCCTGATCTGTACCCCTTTGCTGGCGTGGATCATGGGCAAACCGCTGGTCGAAATGGGCGCCGTCACCATCGCAATCGCGATGCTGGCCCTGGGCTGGAACGTGGTGTTCAACGGCTTCTTCGACCGGATGCTCAAACGCTGGAACATCGCCCACAACGCCTGGGTGCGAGTGGCGCACGCGCTGCTGTTCGAGGGCGGGTTGATCGTGATGGGCGTGCCGCTGATTGCCTGGTGGCTGTCGGTCAGCCTGTGGCAGGCGTTCCTGCTCGACATCGGCGTGCTGCTGTTTTTCCTGCCGTACACCTACGTTTACCACTGGGGTTATGACGTGGTGCGCGAGCGGCTGGTGATGCGCAGCGTCTGCCAGAACTGAAAACAAAAAATCGCAGCCTGTGAGGGCTGCGAATTTTTTTTGTCCGGGTTTTTTGCAGGGTTTAGAGAAACATCCCGCCCGACGCTTCAATCCGCTGACCGTTGATCCACTGCGCCCCCGGCGACAGCAGCAGCGCCAGCGCACCGCCAATGTCATCCGGCTGCCCGGCACGGCCCAGGGCGGTGTTGCTGGCGACCATGGCGTTCAGTGCCGAATTGTCGCGCACCGCGCCGCCGCCGAAATCGGTTTCGATGGCACCCGGTGCCAGGATATTCACCGCGATCTGCCGCGCCCCCAGCTCCTTGGCCTGATAACGGGTCAGCACTTCCATCGCGCCTTTCATCGCAGCGTAAGCGGCATAACCCGGCAGGGTGAAACGCGCCAGACCGCTGGAGATGTTGATGATCCGCCCGCCATCGTTGATCAGCGGCAGCAGTTGCTGAGTCAGGAAGAACGGCCCTTTCAACTGCACGTTCATCAGCAGGTCGAACTGCTCCGGCGTGGTGTCGGCGAACGACGCATGCACACCAATCCCGGCGTTGTTGATCAGGAAATCGAAGCGCGGACGCTCCAGCTGTTGCAGCGCCTGCTCGACTCGCACAGCGAAATCGGCAAAGCCTTCGCTGCGCCCGACATCCAGTTGCAGCATCACGGCGTTGGCGCCGAGTGTTTGCAGTTCCTGCACCAGCGCCTGGGCTTCATCGGCGCGGCTGTTGTAGGTGCCGATGATGTCCACGCCTTGCGCGGCGAGGTGCAGGGCGGCGTTCTTGCCCAGGCCACGGCTGGCACCGGTGATCAATGCGATTTTGCGGTTCATGGGTTTTCCTCGATGGCGGTGACGGTTGATGGGGCAAAGTTTATTTATCCGCCATGAGGTGATAAACAGACTGAAACCGGAATCACTGGTCGAACTGTCCGAACAATCAATGGGTGGCCCATGAACAAACTGGAACTGCTGCGCACCTTCGTCCGGGTCAGCGAATTGTCGAGTTTTACGATGGCGGGGGAGAGTCTCGGGCTGCCGCGCTCGACGGTGTCCGAGCAGGTGCAGGCGCTGGAAAGCCTGCTCGGCACGCGCCTGCTGCAACGCACCACGCGCAAGGTCCAGGCGACTCAGGACGGCCTCGCGCTGTATGAGCGGAGCAAGGATCTGCTGTCGCACATGGACGAAATCGAAAACCTGTTCCGTCAGGACGAAGCGTCGCTGACCGGGCGGATCCGGATTGACATGCCGAACATTCTGGCGCGGCGGCTGATCATGCCGAAGTTGCCGGAATTCATGACCCGTCATCCGAACCTGGAACTGGAAATCAGCAGCACCGATCGCCGGGTCGACCTGCTCGCCGAAGGTTTCGATTGCGTGCTGCGCATCGGCGCGCAGCCCGATCAATCGGTGGTGGCGCGGCATCTGGGGGATTTCAGCATGATCAACTGCGCCAGCCCCGCGTATCTCGAGCGTTACGGCGTGCCGCAGACTCTGGAAGACTTGGCGCAGCATCGGCTGGTGCACTACGTCGGTGTGCTGGGTTCGCGTTCGGAAGGGTTTGTCTACGAGCAGGACGGACAGGTCCACCGAGTGCCGATGGCCGGCAGTGTGACGGTCAACAGCACCGATGCCTACGAGTCGGCATGCCTTGGGGGCTTCGGTCTGATTCAGGTGCCGCGTACCGGGATGAACTCCTATCTGGATACCGGTGAGGTGGTGACGGTGTTGCCGCAATACACCGCGCCGGCGATGGGCATTTCACTGTTGTACGCGAGGCAGCGGCATCTGCCATTGCGGGTGCGGGTGTTCATGGACTGGCTGGGGGATTTGATTCGTTCGACGCTCTGATTCCTGCCGCAAATCCCTGTGGGAGCAAGGGCTCTCACAGGGATTTGGGGTGGATCAGAAAATCTGGGTAAACAGCCAATACAGGCTGCCCGACAACAGAATCGCCGCCGGCAACGTCAGTACCCACGCCATCAGCAGATTGCGGATGGTCTTCATCTGCAAACCGCCACCGTTGGCGACCATGGTCCCGGCCACACCGGACGAAAGCACATGAGTGGTCGACACCGGCAGACCGAACATGTCGGCAGCGCCGATGGTCAGCATCGCCACGGTTTCCGCCGAGGCGCCCTGGGCGTAGGTCAGATGGGTCTTGCCGATCTTCTCGCCGACCGTGACCACGATCCGCTTCCAGCCGACCATGGTGCCCAGCCCCAAGGCAATCGCCACGGCAATCTTCACCCACAGCGGAATGAACCGCGTGGCGTTGTCGATCTGCTGTTTGAACAGTTGCAGCTTGCCTCTGGTGTCGGCGTCGAAGCTGCCGACATTGTTCTTGTCCATCAGGCGAATGGTTTCGCTGGCCAGGTACATGTCGTTACGCACGTTGCCCATGGCCTCGGCCGGGACTTTCGCCAGCGAGCCGTAGCCCTTCACTTCTTCACCGATGTGCCCGGCCAGGACGGCGAGGGCGGGGATCAGTTGTGGCGTGGCTTCCTTGCTGCGCACGTAGTCGGAGAGCACAGCGCGCGGATCGGCCGGTGCCGGCAATGGCGCACTTTTCACCAGCGCTTGCTGGGTCACTTGAGCGACAGCGGCGAATTGCAGCGATTGTTCTTCCGGCATGGTGCGGTTCAGTGCATAAGCCATCGGCAGGGTGCCGACCAGAATCAGCATGATCAGGCCCATGCCTTTCTGGCCGTCGTTGGAGCCGTGGGCGAACGACACGCCAGTGCAGGTCAGGATCAGCAGACCACGAATCCACCACGGCGGCGGGGTGTTGCCTTCCGGTGCCTTGTACAGCGAACGGTTCTTCACGAACGCGCGCAGCGCCAGCAGCAACAGCGCTGCGCAACCGAAACCCACCAGCGGCGACAGCAGTAGCGCGTAACCGATCTTGGTCGCCTGGGCCCAGTCCACACCGCTGGTGCCGTCGCGACCATGCATCAACGCGTTGGCCACGCCGACGCCGATGATCGAACCGATCAGCGTGTGCGATGACGAGGCCGGCAGGCCCAGCCACCAGGTGCCGAGGTTCCACAGGATCGCCGCGATCAGCAGGGCGAAGATCATCGCGAAACCGGCGGACGAGCCGACTTGCAGAATTAACTCTACTGGCAGCAGCGCAATGATGCCGAACGCGACTGCACCGCTGGACAGCAGCACGCCGAGGAAGTTGAAGAATCCCGACCACACCACGGCCACATTCGGCGGCAGAGAGTGGGTGTAGATCACCGTGGCCACGGCGTTGGCGGTGTCGTGGAAGCCGTTGACGAACTCGAAGCCCAGTGCAATCAACAGCGCTACGCCGAGCAGCAGGAATGGGGTCCAGGTGGTGACCACCGTGCCGAGTTCGTGCATGTCGTGCATCAGGCTGTAGGCGGTGAACAGCATTCCCATGGCCAGCACGGCGAAGAACACCACGTAAGTGAAGGGGCCGGTTTTTTTGTCGAGCGCCGGTCTGCCACTGGCAGCGGAGGCCGGGCTGACGGTCAGGGAGGGAGTAGCCATGGGCGGACAATCCTGAGCGGGGGAAGGAGTGTTGCCCATGATCGTTGCTAAATATTACAGAGAGACTGCGACAGATCAGTGTTTGGCGGA
The DNA here is from genome assembly GCF_059424205.1 of Pseudomonas sp. GW456-12-1-14-TSB6. NCBI lineage: Bacteria > Pseudomonadati > Pseudomonadota > Gammaproteobacteria > Pseudomonadales > Pseudomonadaceae > Pseudomonas > Pseudomonas sp. GW456-12-1-14-TSB6. The sequence goes on along the minus strand of NZ_JBWKZE010000010.1, from coordinate 132,368 downwards.
TTAGCCGCGCCGCTGGTCTTCTGACTGAAGACGGTGATCGTTCCCACGCTCTGCGTGGGAATGCATAAGGTGACGCTCCGCGTCACAGGGACGCGGAGCGTCCCGGGCGGCATTCCCACGCAGAGCGTGGGAACGAGCGTGCGACTGTAGCGGCGCTGAAGAAAGGTCAGTAATCCCGTCGCTTGCGAAACGCCCAGCGCCCGGCGATCACGGTAAACGTCGCCACCAGCGCCACCAGAATCCAGAACCCTTCCGGATCGGTGGCCAGCGGCACGCCGCCAACGTTCATGCCGAAGAAACCGGCGATGATGTTGATCGGCAGCGCCAGCACCGTCACCACGGTCAGAGTGAACAGCGTGCGGTTGCTCTGTTCGTTGAGGTTGGCGGCGATCTCTTCCTGCAACAGCTTGATTCGCTCGCCGAGTGCGGTCAGGTCGTTGATGATCAGCGCGAACTCCTCGGTGGATTTGCGCAGCTCCTTCACGTCGTCCTTCTGCAACCAGGGCGGCGGCCGATTGAGCAGGCGCAGCAGCGAACCCGGTTCCAGCGCCAGCAGTCGTTGCAGGCGCACCAGCACTCGCCGGTTGGCGCCGAGTTCGGCGCGGTTGGTCGACAGTCGCGAGGACAGCAATTCGTCTTCGACCTGATCGACACTCATGCTGGTCTTGCGCACGATCTGGGTCAGCACTTCGCCCTGGTCGCGCAGCAGGTGCACCAACAGTTCTGACGGCGAACGAAAGCACTCGCCGGCCTTCACCGAAGAACGCAGCTTGTCCACCGAGTGCAGCGGTTGCAGGCGCGCACTGACGATCAGTTTGCTGCGCACGCAGACCCAAAGCGTCGAAACGTCCGACGACACCATGCTGCTGAGGTTGAACACCACATCGTTGACCACCGCCAGCAACGCCGAATCGACATGCTCGATGCGGGTCGAACGTGAACCTTCGTGCAGCGCTTCGAAAAATTCCTCGGGCAATTGCAGATGGCTTTTCATCCAGCGCTCGCACGCAGCGTGGGCCAGGTTCAGGTGCAGCCAGAGAAATTCTTCGCTGTCGCTGTCGTCTTGCAGGCAGCGCAGGGCGGTCGCCGAATCCACCTCGCGCCCGCGTTCGCCGGGGCGAAACCGAAAGCCGTAAAGCAGGCCGAACAGGTCAGGGTCACGATGACTGATATCGAGGCTGTGGTTCATGAAGGCTCGCTGCGAAAAGGCGTCTGTCGCGGGATTTGCAGATTCACCTGAGCCGCATCATCGCAATGTCACATGACGCTTGTGTGACGGCAGGGTGACGTGAAATCTGACCGGCCAGGGACTGTGTACCGGTTCGGATACCGAGTCGGTACACAGTCGATCTCAATTCGTGCAGGCCGCCGCCGATGCCCGGTTATCTATCACCGGCATTGGAGATTCCCCATGGTCAGCATCACGTCTGTTTCGATCAATCAGACCGTCACCACGCCCACCAGCAAAACCTCGATTGCCGACACCGGTGACGACACCTCGACCACCGCGGCGGCCAGCACCGGCGTGAAAGCCGACACCAGCAAAGTCACGGCGGGCGGTGGTGCGGCGCCGGCGGGCGACAGCAGTTCCAGCAGCGATGAATCGGATACGGTGAAGGAACTGCGCAAGCAGATCGCCGAGTTGCAGAAGCAGTTGCAGGAAGAGCAGCAGGCGTTGCAAGCGGCTCAGGCCAAGCAGGAAAGTCAGGACGCCAAGGCTGCGGATGTCGCGGCTGCGCAATCGCAGATCGCGACGACGTCGGCTTCGTTGCAGACGGCGACGGCGGCGTTGTTGGCGGCTTTGCAGGATTCGGACAGCGGTACTTCCGGTTCGTTGGTCAGTACGACCGCGTGAAGCCTTTTCCCCTCATCGGAACGCCGCCCGCCTAGCCCTCTCCCAAAGGGAGAGGGGACTGACGGAGTTGAATGTTCGAGTTGCGCCGACCTGACAGTTCTGAGTCGAACTCAGGTTTGAACAGCATGAAAATCGGCTCCCTTTCCCCCTCGCTCTCTTGGGGAGAGAGCTGGGGTGAGGGGATGGTTCTCACAGGCGAAACCGGAGTTTCGTCAAACGCCAGACACAAAAAAGCCGCACAACCCAAAAGTCGTGCGGCTTTGTCTTATCAGCCAATCAAGTGTCTTGCTTGTTGCTCAGCACCTTGCCGGTGGTCGCATCGAAGTCCACATCGAACTCCTTGCCATCAGCAGCACGCAGTTCAACTTCATACTCATAACCATTGAAGTGGTTATCCAGATCCGTGTCGGTAATGGTCGCACCCGGATGCAGTTTCAGCGCTTCTGCGTTCATCGACTCCAGCGACTTGATCTTGCCTTCCTTGACCAGTTGCGGGATCTGGTCAACGCGAACGTCAGCCTGGGCCAGGCCAGCGGTGAGGGTCAGGGCGGCAGCGGTAAACAGGGCAGTCAGGGTTTTCATCGGTTATTCCTTTGGGTGATTCGTTTAAGTGAGTTCAGGTTAATCGCCGCAACTTAACTCACCCTTAAAACGCAGCGAGCAGGCTGGACTCCCGAGGGAGCGAGCCTGCTCGCGATACTGACTGACGCGCAGATTTACAGATCAGAAACCGTTGTTCTTCAACACCTGATCCACACTGGCGGCGGCCGGGCGTTTGAAGAATTTCAGCAGTTCGCTGGCGCGGTTGGTGAAAATGCCGTCGACGCCGGCGGCCATGACTTTTTCGAAGTCCACCGGCTCATCCACGGTGTAGACGTGCACCAGCAGGCCCTGATCGTGGGTGTATTTATTCATCCATGGCTGCACCAGATCCGAATAGCTCTGATCGCCGCCGTGGGTCAGCTTCGCCGAAGGGCCGGTGCCGATTGCACCCTGTGCCTTGGCGTAGTCGATCCACTGCTTGAACTCGGCTTCGGATTTCGGCTCTTGCTTGCCGTAGAACGCGTTCTTGTCCTTCTCGCCGGAGTCGGCAAAGGTCACTTTGGATTTCGGCTCGATGCTGCCTTCGCCGACCCACAGCAACAGGATTTTCGGCACCTGCGGCATTTCCTTTTGCAGCATTTCCAGGCTGCTCTTCTCGAACGTTTGCAGGATCACCTTGCCGTTGCTCTCGCCGACGCTGGCGACGTTTTTAGCCTGTTTGGCGCCGGCCGGTATCAGCCAGCCGCGGGCCTGGAGTTTTTCCTTCAGGTCATGTTCGATCCCCGGGAACAGCTTCGGCTCCTTGGTTTCGATGTACAGGCCGGGTTTGTGCTTCGGGTTGGCCTGGGCGATGTCGATGATTTCATCGAGGGTCAGAATCTTCAGGCCGACGTAGGACGGGCGGGCGCGATCCGGGTACTTGGCGTTGTACCAACTGCCGGCGTCGAGGGTTTTCAGTTCGGCCATGGTGAAGGCATTGGCCGGGCTGTCCTTGCGCTCCGGGAACTTGGTCGCGACGTCGGTGGTGCGCTGCAGGTTGTCGTCGTGCAGGGCGAACAGCACGCCGTCCTTGCTGCGCTGCAAGTCCATTTCCAGGTAATCGGCGCCCAGGTCGCGGGCCAGTTTGTAGGACGCAGCGGTGGATTCCGGGGCATCGAAGGACGCGCCACGGTGGGCGATCACCGCCGGGTGCGGAATGCCCTCGGAGGCAGCGAGCGCAACCGGGGTTGGCTGGCCGGCGGCGTGGGCCTGACCGAGGCCGAGCATCAGGCTCAGCAGCAGTGCGCTTTTGGTGAACGTGGCGGGCATGTCGAGGTCCTTTCGCAGGTATTTTCGAAGATGTACCTTTTAGCAACTCAAACGAAAACGTGCTATCGCGAGACCGACATAAACGTACTGAAAGCGAAAATTTGCGCACTTTTGTGCGTTCGTTTGCAGTACGCTTGGCCACGGCAACCGCCCCGGCAGAGGGCGCGCCACCCATTGCCCTGCGTGTAGACCATCGATTCTTTTCGTGAGGTTTACCATGCGCATCACATCGCAACTCATCTGCCAGGCCGCCGACGACCTCAAAGGCTTCGTCGGCCTCAACCGCAAGACCGGCCAGTACATCGTGCGCTTCAGTGAGGACTCGTTCGGCATGGACGTGGCCGATGACGGCATCATTCCGTGCAGCGAATTCGTCTGGGCGCCCACCACCGAACAGACCATGACCCTCAAGCGCGAACTGATCCAGTTGCTGCTGGACCAGAACATCGATGACCGGATCAACATTACCGAGCCGTTGCGCGTTTATATGAGTAAACGCGAAGTGCCGGAGATTGAGGCGGTGCGTAGTCTGGTGAAGGGCTGAGATGCTTCGGTGAATCATTTGCCGCCATCGCCAGCCTGCTGACGATGGCGCAATATTCATTTCCCGAACCGATACTCCCGCTCCACCCGACACACCCGCGTATGAAACGCCGAATACCACTCGGCCCGTCCACGCGCCTGAATCACCCGGTGCTCCGGATGCTCGCGCCAGGCCAGAATTGCCGCCTCACTCTCCCAGTACGAAACCGTAATCCCCGCCCCGTCCGCGCCCCGGATCGAATCGATGCCGAGAAAACCCGGTTGCTCGGCAACCAATTGCATCATGCGCTCGGAGGCCTCGGCATAGCCGTTGTCGCCCTCGGTGCGGGTCGACGTGAAGATCACGGCGAAACACGCAGTGTCCGGTTTCATCGACAGTGCTCCGAGCAGGCTTCAACAAACGCCCGCACCAGCGGCGGCAATTGCCCCTTGAGCGCCGCACGTTCCGGCTGGAACAGTGTGGCGACAAAGAACACATGGTTTTTAAGTTCGATGGCACGCAGATCGCCTGCCGAATCGTGACCCACGGCGTGTAGTTCATGGGTCAGCAACTCCCGTTCGAACTGCGGATTCACACCGTAGCGGCAGCGATAACCTTCGCGAATTACCGACGTTTCGTACGCCCTAGCGATCAACGAACCGGGCACCAGATGAATGCTGTCCACTGCTTCCACCAGCGAGCAGGTCAGCGGTGTGAGCACTGCGCGGCTCGAGTCAGGCGAAGTTTCGCCATGCTCGGCGTCGGCCCAGCCCAGCACGTTGCGGGAAAACTCCAGCACCGCATGCTGAAAACCGCCGCAGGTGCCGAGGAAAGGGCGCTGCTGCTCGCGGGCAAAGCGGATGGCCCGCAGGGCGCCGTCTTCACTTTTATAGGGGCTGGCCGGCACACACCAGAAGCCGTCGAAATGTTCCAGCGGTGTCTCGGGCAGGATTCGGTCGGTGGCCAACCATTGGAAATCGACCGGACGGCGAAGGTGTTCCGCCGCCAGTCCAAGGGCGACCGGGATGGCCTGGTGGGCGGTGACTTGCGGATCGTAATCACCGATCAGGGCGATGCGCAGGGCTCTGGATTCCATGAGGACTCGCTGTGCTTGTTGAGGGATGACGCTCACTATAGATTGGCGTTCACGCACTCTAAATTGGCGTTTGCCCAAGTGATCAATGCAGCCACGCAATACCAACTGGATTTCCCGGATCTGGCCCTGATTCTCGCCTTAGTGCGCGGCGGCTCTCTGGCCCGAGCCGCGCAGTTGTTGAAGGTCGATGTGTCGACGGTGTTTCGCGCCGTGCGCCGACTGGAAGCGTCACTCGGCCAGCAACTGTTCGAAAAAAGCCGCGCCGGTTATTTGCCCACCAGCCTCGCGCAGACACTGGCCGAGCAGGCCGAACGTGCCGAGCAAGCACTGGAAGCAGCGCGTATCGGTGTGGAGCAGGGCGGCGAAGTGGTCAGCGGTACGGTGCGCCTGACCTGTACTGATTCGGTGTTGCAAGGTCTGCTGCTGCCGGCGCTGGCGCAGTTCATGCCGAACTATCCGGCGCTGACCATCGAGCTGAGCACCTCCAACGATTTCGCCAACCTCAGCCGCCGCGATGCCGACATCGCCCTGCGCCTGACGCGTACACCGCCGGAGCATCTGGTCGGACGAGAGCTGGCGAAGATTTCCTACCGGGTCTGCGCCAGTCAGCGTTATCTACAAAAGGTTGAAGCGACCGATCTGGCGGCGCTGACCTGGATCGCCCCGGACGACTTTTTGCCTGATCACCCGACCGTCGCCTGGCGCCGTCAGCAGTTGCCGGGTGTGACGCCGAGCTATCGCTGCAACAGCATGTTGTCGGTGACGGAACTGGTGCGTGCGGGGCTGGGCGTGGCGGCGTTGCCGGACTTTCTCATCAACGAAGGGCTGCAAGCCCTGAGCGAACCCTTGCACGGTTACGACACCGCGTTGTGGTTGCTCACCCGCCCGGACTGCCGCGCATTGCGCTCGGTGGTCACGCTGTTCGATGAACTGGGGCGGGCGCTGCGGTTGCCGTGATCGCGTTTAACCCGGCGCCCGGTCATTGGCGAACATGCTCACGGCTTCCACCGCTTCGCTGGCGCCGTCACGAATCTGCAAAATCACCGTACCGGCCTGATCCGCCAGTTCGACACCCTGCGCCGCGCGACCACGGGTGCCGTCCATGCTCTTGATCGCCTGACGGGTTTCGGTCTGGATCAGGCCGATCATGTTGGAAATTTCCGCTGTCGAGCCGCTGGTGCGCGCCGCCAGTTGCCGAACTTCATCGGCTACAACGGCAAAGCCACGACCCTGCTCGCCGGCACGCGCAGCTTCGATGGCGGCGTTCAGGGCCAAAAGGTTGGTCTGATCGGCAATAGCGCGGATGGTGTTGACAATGGCGGTGATCTGCTCGGAGCGCTCGCCGAGTTGCGCGATCAGGGTTGAGGATTCGGCGATGTCGTCGGCAATTTCGCGCATTTCACTGGCCGCTTGCTGAATCACTTGCGTACCTTGCTCGGCAACTTTTCGGGTGGCTACCGAGATGTGATAGGCGGCGCTGGCACTGCGCGCATCCTGCTCGTGCTGCTCGACCCGGGCGGTCACGTCCGACGCGAACTTCACCACTTTGCACAAGCGGCCGGCAGCGTCATAGACCGGGTTGTAGTTGGCTTCAAGCCACACGGTCTGCCCGCGTTTGTCGACGCGTTCGAATTGGCCCTGAAACAGTTCGCCCTGATTCAATCGGCGCCAGAAATCCTGGTAGGCGCTGCTGTTGACCAGTTGCGCGGGGCAGAACAAACGGTGATGTTTGCCTTTGAGTTCGGCGAGGGTGTAGCCCATGCGCGTCAGAAAATTCTGATTGGCGGTGAGGATATTGCCGTCGAGATCGAATTCGATCACCGCCATGGCGCGGTCGATCGCCTGCAATTTCGCATTGGCTTCGCTTTCCTGCTGCACTTTGGCGGTGACATCCATGGCGTACTTGACCACTTTCACCACGCGACCCGAGTCATCCTTGATCGGGTTATAGCTGGCTTCGAGCCAGATTGGTCGGCCCTGGCTGTCAATACGTTCAAAGGTGCCGGACTGGAACTGGCCGCTTTTCAATCGCGACCACAACTCGGTGTACTGATTGCCACGGGCAAACTCTGGAGAACAGAAATGGCGATGGGGCTGGCCGACTACCTGTTCACGGGTGTAACCCATGGTTTTCAGGAAGTTGTCGTTGGCGCGCAGAACGACACCGTCGACATCGAATTCGATCACTGCCATGGAGCGGTTGATCGCCTCCAGCAGGCCGGCTTGTTGGTTGATGGTGTTTTGGAGATCGACGAGGGCAGTCTTGTGGCGGTTGAAAATCATGTTCATGGCACTCTGGAAATAGGACTGAAGGTGGGGTCCCTGTTTCCGCGTCAGCCAGCCAGATATATCGATGGCTGGAAGCAGTGTGCCAGCATCCCGGCTGGCGGATTAACTTATACAAAACTTTATAAACTTGTACAAGAAATCGATTTTTCTCAATTTTGTACAAGTTTTTTCAGGCGGGTGATCGGCTCAACGCTACGCTGATTGTGTTACGTCCCGTGTGCTTGGCCGTGTACAGCGCCTTGTCGGAATCTTCGAACCACTCAAGGGCATCGGCGTACGAGGTTTGATAGCGAGCAAGCCCGATACTCAGGCTGACTCGCAGCTCGGGGACGTCGGGATGGCGGTATTGATCCATTCCCTGACGCAGGTGCTTCATCAGCGCTTCGGCCTTGCTCAGGGGCAGGTTGGGCAGGATCACGCAGAATTCGTCGCCGCCGTAGCGTCCGGCCAGCTCGCTTCCGTCGAGCACGAACTTCAGCTCGTGACTCAATTGCCGCAGCACCGCATCGCCGACGATGTGTCCGTAACTGTCGTTGATCGACTTGAAATGATCGATGTCGATCAGCGCCAGAATCGCTTGGGAATTGTGCTGGCGGCACTGCTGGAACTTGAGATGCAGCAGGTCTTTCCAGGCGCCGTGGTTGAGCAGGCCGGTCAGGCTGTCGGTGCGGCTCAGGGCGCTCAGAGTGCGTTTGTGTTCGGCGAGTTTGATCGCCAACCGGTAGCAAACCATTCCCAAAGCCAGCGGATAAAGCGTCAGCATCGGCAGGCAGGCCCAGACTTGAGTCTGCGTGGCCGTCAGAGTGAACTTGACCCCGAACATTGACCAGCCCAGCAGCACGCCGATCACCTGGGCGAGCGCGCCAAGCCAGAACAGGCGCACGCCACCGGCGGCCACGTTGTTCATGGTCATCATCGACAGAATGGTCACGGTGGTCAGTGGGTTGAACTGGAAACAGGCGGTCCAGAAACCGCCAAACATCGAGTCATAGAGCAGGTTGCGGCGTTCGGCGCGATAGGGAAAGGCCGAGCGGGTCGACCATTGATAGGCCACATGCGGCCAGAGAAAGCCATTAAACAGCAACAAGGTCCAGAGCCAGGACGGCATGTTCAACGGATACACCGCGGCGCCCACACTGAAGAAGCCGATGCCCAGCCCGATGGCTCGCGGCAGGTAAATGCGTCTGGCGAATGACAAGCCTTTGCCGCGTTGGTTTTCCATGGTGTTCTGCGCCAGATTCATCTGAAACACTTTGCAGTGTAATTCTTCAGCGTGACCGTTCATCGGCCAATGGCAGGCATTGTCATTTATTCCAGCGGGGAAATTCAGTGTCCTTGTGAGCCATTTACCGTGGCGCAGGCCTGATCTAGAGCTGATAGCAGGCCAGGAACATGTCGATTGCAGAATCGACCACGGCATTTTGCATCGTGTTCTCGAGCGAGGGCTGGCCCAGGGAGATCTGCGGCCAGAAGGCAAAGGTTTTCAGCAGCCCCTGCACTTGATGGGCGGCGAACTCTGGATCGACCGGTTTCAATCGACCATCCGCCTGGGCGGCACGGATCCACACGGTCACGCTTTCCTCACGTTCGCCCATGCGCGCCACCATGTTCTGCGCGCGTTCCGGCGAATGGATTGCGGCGGCTATGGCGACACGGGCCAGATTCATGAAATTGTCGTCTGCCATCATCTGCAGCTTGGCCATCAGCATCGTTCGCAATTGATCGCGCAAAGGCTGATCCGGCTGATAGGACACGGCTTGCTCAGTGCTGATTCGTGCCCACAACTGATTGAGAATTTCGGCGAAAAGCTCTTCCTTGCTGGGGAAATGGTTATACACCGTACGCTTTGATACCCCGGCCGTGGCCGCGATCTTGTCCATGCTGGTGACCTCAAACCCGTTGGTTCGGAATTCGGCGATCGCGGCCTGGATGATGGCTTCGCGTTTACGGTCGGTGAGGCGCTTTGGAGCTGTCATAAATTCGATTCGGCAGAAAAAGGTGAAATTACACTCGGCAGTTTACTTGTCACCGGGTTTGATGCAACCTAGAAAGTACACCGATCAGTGTAATGTTGCCTTAATCGGTGCACCCTAAAACCAGATGTCCGGCTGATGCGTGCGTGCCTTGGCCCTCTTTCGTCCCACCGTGGAAAGCCGTGAGTTGCGCGGTGTTTCCGGAGTCATTCAGTCATGGCCAAATCCATTGCTTCTGCGGGCAGTCAATCACCTGAACCTTCGCGTCAGGCCGATGGTGTGTTCCGTAACCACGCGCCGGTGCAGCGTGAAGGCTTGCGCAAGATGCTGCGCATCATGTGGAACATGATCTTCCACAAACCACGTAACACTCGGCCGGCGGCAGCCATCCCGGTGCAGCCACTAACCCGCGCCGACCTGATCGCCGCTCCCAACCAGAGTGTCTACCGCCTCGGCCACTCGACCTTGCTGCTGAAGCTGCAAGACAAGTTCTGGATCACCGACCCGGTGTTTGTCGAGCGCGCTTCGCCTGTGCAATGGGCCGGCCCGAAACGCTTCCACCAGCCACCGATCAGCATCGACGAGTTACCGCCGATCGAAGCCGTGATCCTGTCGCACAACCACTACGACCACCTCGACTATGAAGCTGTGTTGAAACTGGCGGACAAGGTCAACGTGTTCCTGACCCCGCTGGGCGTCGGTGACACCCTGATCAAATGGGGCATCGATGCCGGCAAGGTTCGCCAGTTCGACTGGTGGCAAGGCACCGAAGTCGCCGGCATCCGCTTCATCGCCACCCCGTCGCAGCACTTCTCCGGACGTGGTTTGTTCGATGGCAACCAGACGCTGTGGGCTTCGTGGGTCATCATCGACGGCGACACTCGCATCTTCTTCAGCGGCGACAGCGGTTATTTCGACGGCTTTAAACGCATTGGGGAACAGTACGGCCCGTTCGACGTGACCCTGATGGAAACCGGTGCCTACAACGTCGAATGGCCTCACGTGCACATGCAGCCGGAAGAGACCCTGCAAGCCCACATCGATCTCAAGGGCCGCTGGCTGTTCCCGATCCACAACGGCACGTTCGACCTGGCGATGCATGCCTGGCATGAGCCGTTCGACCGCATTCTTGCGCTGGCCTGGGAACGCAGTGTGTCCATCACCACGCCGAAAATGGGCGAGGTGTTTAACCTGGCACAACCGCAACGAGGTAATGCATGGTGGTTGGCGGTTGAAGGGGAGAATGAGGCAGTGGTTCAAAGGGCGTAGTGGAGCTTCGCGTTATGCGAACACCACCTCAATTCGGCCCTCTTTGCGAGAGCGGGGGGCCGGTTTGACCACAATCTGCACATCTCGGCCGAGGTGGGAAAGGCATTCCATCATCTTGGCCTCACTGATGCCGCGGAATTTTCCTCTCAGCATTTCGGATAGCTTGGGTTGTGATAACCCCAAGATTTCAGAAGCTTGAGATTGAGTGAGATGACGCGCTTTGATGATTTCACCGATCTTTGCGGCGAGTTGAGACTTGACCTGCATTTCACTGGCGTCGGGCAAGCCGAGGTCTTGATAGACGTTGCCGCTGCCTTCTTCGATTTCAATCATTTCTAAGTTCCTTTCGCGTGGTCCTGAGCGGCTTGAAGTCTCTTTCGGATCAGATCGACATCGCACTGCGCGGTTTTTATACCGGTGGTCGACTTTTTCTGAAAACAATGCAGGACGTAAATTGCATTGCCAAAACGGACCGTGTAAACGGCGCGGTAGGTATTCGTATCAAAGTCCTCAATCAACTCGAGGACACCCGCGCCTCCAAACCCCTTCAGAGGTTTTGCATCTGGATGTCTGAGACCGCTTTGGGCCAAATCCAGTGCGTAACCAAAAACATCCTGTACATCAGTGGGCATCTGCTTGAGATCTTTCTTGCTACTGCTAACCCACAGGAGTGGCTTCCTTGTACTCATGCGAAAAATATACCTATATTGGGATAATCTCAATCAATTGGTTCAGTCAGCCATCGCATAATCTCCATGACTCGCTGATTCCGGCATCGCACTTCTGACATTTCCCCCACGCCCCGGCGCAAACCCCGGAAAGAACACCAACCCCTGCGCCTCAAACCGATAGGTCAACGCCAGCCGCACCTCATCCGCCACGTCCTGCTGCGCTTCGAACCGCTGAATGTCGTCTGTTGAAACCTTGGCCTCCCGCGACAACTGTTCAATGCTCCAGCCCAACATCCCTCGGGCCTGGGCGCAATGGGTCGGGGTGAACTGGAAAAGGGCGATACGTTCGAGGATGAGGTTCATCGCTGAAGAGGCCATGGTGTGCTCCGGGCTCGAGAGTGCTGATGGAAAATGTACTGTGTTTTTGTACAGTTGTTTTCGGCCGGGATCAAATGCATTTTTTGATTTGCCCTAGTTCGCCGTCTCCAACCAGACGGACGGTGCCTGACCGAGGATCCGGCGGAACATCGTCGAGAACGCCGCCGGGCTGTCATAGCCGAAATCCAGGGCAATCCGCGTCACTGCTTCACCCGCCGCCAGGCGTGCCAGCGCCAATACCACGCAGGCGCGCTGGCGCCATTGACTGAAACTCAGGCCGGTCTGCTGACGAAACAGTCTGTTGAAGGTGCGTAAGCTTACGTGCAGCTGATCGGCCCAATGCTGGGGTGATTGGTGAGTATTCGGCTGATGCAGAAAGGTCTGACACAATTCGAGCAGTCTTCCGTCAGACGGCAGCGGGATATGCAACGGAAGCGGTGCACTGCGCACCAATTCATGCAGCAACAAGTCGATCAGCACGCCGTCACGCCCGGTCAGGTCATAGGCCAACGGCAGCTCCACTGCTTCCATCAGCAAGTGCCGCATCAGCGACGACACGCTGATCACCTGACAACGCTCACCCAGATCCACCGCCCCCGGCTCTATATACAAACTGCGCGTGCTGACCCCCAGCATCAACACCTCATGCGCCACACCCGGCGGAATCCACACCGCTCGCTGCGGCGGCACCACCCAGTTGCCATCATGCGTGCTGACCTGCATCACCCCCGTCGCGCCGTACAACAATTGCGCCCGTCGATGCGTATGACGTGGCAACAGATAGCCGTGGGAATAATCCGTACCGATCGCCACCACCGGGCGTGGCGTGTCATCCAGCAGATTGATCGAAACATTGCGCATCGAGCGGCACCCGGCAGTTGGCGTAAACGCGAACATTATTGGCTGACTTGCTGAAGCAGGCCAAGCACCGACGCTCTATCGTCGACCGCTCCCCAACCACGGACGACGCGCCATGTTCTACCTCTTGCTGACACTTTTCGGCTGCCTGACCGGCATCACCGCCGTGCTCTTCGGCTTCGGCGGCGGCTTCGTCGTCGTGCCGCTGCTGTACCGCATGCTCACCGCGAGCCACGGCGCCGACGACCCGATCAACCAATCCGCCATGCACATCGCCGTCGCCACCTCGACCTGCGTGATGATCGTCAACGCCCTGGTCGCCACCGGCAAACATCGCCGTGCCGGCAACCTCATCCGTGATTACCTGTGGCCCTTGGGCGGGTTCATCGGATTGGGCGCGGTCGTCGGCGCAATCGCAGCGGTGTGGGTCAGCGGCGAAGTCATTCGCTATGCCTTCATCGCCTACCTCGGCGTGACGATTGTCGATTGCCTGCTGCGACGCGGATTTCTTACGCAGTCCGAAGGCGCCATCCCACGGCGATTGGGAACACTGGAAACTTCTGGCGGCGGTGTAGGCATCGGCGCCATCGCAACCTTCCTTGGTGTAGGAGGAAGCGTCATGACCGTGCCGTTGTTGCGGCGTTGCGGGTTGAGCATGTCGCAGGCGACTTCGATGGCCAATCCATTGAGCGTGCCTGTGGCATTGGCGGGGACGCTGACTTACATGTTGTTGGCGGGGTTCAGCGAGACAGAAATCGGGCCATGGTTTATCGGGTATGTGGATCTGCTGGCGTTCGCGGTGCTGACGTTGGGCTCGATGCTGGGGATTCGACTGGCCACGCCGTGGATCGGGCGGATACCGGATCGGGTGCATGCTTGGGTTTATATTGGATTGTTGGTTATTGTGATGTTGGGAATGTCGATGAAGTAATCGTCTACCGACAGACCCATAATCCATCGTCCCCAGTATTTATCAGAGATCAAGGATGCTGATCTTCAACTGCACCGAAGCTGCCAGCAAGTTCTTCAGTCGCGTCCATCAGGGTAAAAAAATCACCCCGGTGGATTTCGCCCCGCCATCATCAACCATCGAAGATGATGAGATGGACAGTGGTGTCGAACAGTGGCTGGTGCATGCGATCACTGTGCAACGAAAGCATGTGCTGTTCGCCATGCATATCAAGACTCGCTATTGCATGGTTTTCGCCGACATGAAAAAGGCTGATCTGGATGCATTTGTGGGGCAATTCGCTGATCGCTGGTTCAACGGTGTAATGCTTCATGCAACCCATCACGGGCTCTCCGAGTGGATTGATATCGAACCGTTGATTGAGCGATTCCAGTGGATGTGTCGACCGCAGCAGTTCTATCGCCGCAGCCATCGCAGCGCACAAAAACACATCGATGAAATTGCCTGGGTCTTCCAGGACAAGGCCGCAGGGGCCGGTTGTTTACCGCCTCATGAAGTCGCAGCCATGGTGTTCGACGCGCAGATGAACGACACCCCAAGAAACAGCAAGGGCGCCAAGGGTTACTACTACCCGGATGAGGAGATGACCGTTCATTGGCTTCGTCGTTATTGCGCGCTGGATGAGGACGAAGTTCAAGCGGCCAAGGACCGGCGCAAGCAAGTGTATCGGGAGATCGCAGCAGTCGAGCGCGCAGCCTGGCTGGAAGAATACAACCGACGAAACTCGATTACTTGAGCAACCCTCGCCATAATCCGCCCCGCATTCAGTAGCGCCGGCATCAATGTCCCGGCGCGACCTCCGACTCACTCAGGGATCGATCCATGCTCAAGGGACTGTTGCGCCTGGCGCCATATGCCGCCGCGTTGTTTTCACTGCTTTCCACTGCTCAGGCTGACGATGGCAGACGTGTGTTTACCGGCACGCTGGGCAAGACGCCGATTGTGGTTGAGCTCAATACCCAGCAGCAAGATGAAGTGACCGGCCGCTACTTCTATGAGAAATACCATCGCGATCTGCCTCTGAGCGGTGCGTTGCAGGACAGTACGCTGACGTTGGTCGAGGGCAACAATCGCTATGGCGATGACAAGCCTTTGCCGACCCTCAAGCTGGAAGAAACTGCCGACGGCTGGCACGGCGAATGGCAAAGTCCTCAGGGCAAAAAGCTTACGGTGCAACTCTCCGAGGCCAAACTTGCGGCGCCGGTCTCCACAACTTTGCCCTTCATCGCCACGCTGCCCGCCAGCGAACCGTACGAATATCTGCGGCTGCAGGGGCTCAAGCTCAAAGCCACGAAGAAAGAAGACTTCATGGGCTACACCTTGCAATGGTGGACGGAGCCCGAGTCGAAGATCGCGTTGTTTACCGTGGAATCCGGCCTGCCGAAAGATGACCTGCAGCGGGTCAACCAGCAGTTGCTCGGGCGCTTGTGGAGCGAAGTCATCAGCTATCACGGCTGCCAGTTGCAGGGCGGGGAAAACGTCGAGTTCATGCAGCAAGCCCAACCGCAACTGATCTCGCCAGCCGTGGTCAGCCTGAACATCTCGACCAGCTATTACTGCGGCGGCGCGCATCCGGACTTTGGCGATTCGCCGCTCAACATCGACGTGAACACCGGCCATCCGTTGTCGCTGGAAGATGTGTTGTGGGTAGGTGAGGGCAAACCTTTGCTGCACGCCGAGCGCGACAGCTTGGGCGATCAGCCGCTGAACGAAAAAGAAAGTGCAGCGCGCTCGACTTACCAGCGCGAAGTGCTGGTGCCGTGGCTGATCAAACAACTCACCGCGCTCTACCCAGATGAAATGAAGAAACCGGCGGAGAGCGATGAAGACAGTTGCGACTACACCGATGAAAGCATCTGGGGTTATCCGTCCTGGCACTTCACCCCGAAAGGCCTGTACCTGGGCGCCTACTTCGCCCGCGTCGCCCGCGCCTGCGATGCGCCGGAGTGGTCAGTCCTGCCGTACTCCTTGATCAAACAACACCCAGGCGCCGTCAAACTCCAACTGCCCCAGGGTTAACCATCACGCCAAACCCGGCGCTTCACGAATGATGAAGTGATCCAGGTTCTCGATATTGGCATTGAAGACCTCGAAAGGTTTTTCGGGGTTCTTCTTGCCCGGCACCTGCTTCAACTCCGGCGTCACGCCATAAAAGAAACAGAACAGCTCTTTGTCGCTATCAATGGCGTGCTTGATCTCTTCCAGAAACGCCTTGCGCTTGCGGTAGTTGTCGATCAGCTTTTTGTTGAGATAGACACTGACCGGATAAGGTTTCTTCTTGCTGTCATCCGGCTTCTTGAACCAGACCTTATCCTCGAAATCGATCCGGAAACTGGCGCTGTGGAAGTCCTCGATCTTCTTGATCCGACCCCAATAAATCAGCCCCTTGTTGTCCATCAAGTACTCGATCTTCTTGAAGAACGAACTGTACGGCGCCGTATGCTCGCCAATCTTCAACGGCATACGCTTGAGCAAATCCTTGTCCGCGAAGTTCGACACAAAACACTCCACGGGATGGGCGAAGACACTGGTCTTGTCCGGCGCCGTCTCACGACTCGGCGACTCTTTCGAGGGGGGAGCCGCCACCCGCACCGGATCATCCCGCAATACATCCGCCGCCCCCGCTGGCGCGGCAGGCTTGCGTACATACTCACGGCGCGTCAGCAACAACTCCGAAGGGAAATGCTCCTCCCGCCCGTCATCCGATTCCCCATCCGCCGCCTCAACCCCCGACGCCGACGGCTTCAAACTCACATACGGACAACCCGCCACATGCTGCGTACCGGGCAGATTCTTGAAGTGCGGCGTGCGCACGTAATTCACGTTCTTGGCGTTGAACGTGCCCAACTCGTTGGAAGCATCGAACGCCGAACGACAGGCGTCGTTGGGGCACTGGAAGTGTTCCTTCGCAGAATCGAACGCCACCGTCTCATCAAAATTGAGATCGCGAACGTCATAGATCGACAGTTTGTCGTCGAGGCTGAGGCAGTAGGCGAGGTCGAATTTCATGGTGGGGCTCGGATCCTTGAGTGGGGAGGGGTATTAATAGCGGGTGGTGGGGTGGGTTGCACTGTTTGTTTTCGGGGTGATGCTGGATTTGTGGGGGATGAGCCTCACCTCAATCCTTGATCTTGAATTCCCAATCCCGCAGCAATGCTGTGAAGTGAGGTGATCCCTTCACTCCCGTCTCAGCCGCTTCACGCTCAGATATAGCGACTCAGTGAACGCCTCGCTGTCATTCGAATGGTGACAGCGTCGATGGCAGTTTGGACAGAGCGCCACAGCATTGCTGGTTCGATCAGACCCTTTATTTGCCAAGTGCTTAACATGGTGGACTTCAAGATAGGGTGAGTCATTTTTGGTGAACGGCGCAGGTTGCTTACATCCCTCGCATACACCTTTAGCCTTCTTTCGAACCCAAGCTCTAACTTTCGGGTCACGGATGTAGGCAGTGCCTGATGATGGAGCACGCTTGGGCTTCAGAATCCCAGCCGGTTCATCTCCAAGTGGCAGTTTTTCCAGTGCTACCGCCCTTTGCTCCAGCGTTTCCTCATCAGCAGTAGGAGCTGTCGGGTCTCCAGGCTTCACGCCCTTTTCAATCAGCACTGCTCGAATTGACTGCTCGACATTTGAGCCAACGTTTCGGGCGGGTTTATATCCTTTGATAAATTCTCGATGCATTTTCATCAGAACGGCGGAGATGTTCTGCATCCGGAATTCGACCGAGCCTTTTGTTCGATTCGGTAGTGCCGTTTCACGCAGCGCAAGATTCTCTGCGGTCTTAACAAATTTTTGACCGCGTTTCTCTAACGCGAGCATCTTCAGATAGGCAGCTACTGCGGCCCTAACCTCAGCAATGCTCCAATCGCTATCTTTGTTCGTTGTGCTCATAAAATCGCCGAGGGCTAAAAACCCTCGGACGATACTGAGTGGCCATCACTGCTGTCTAGGAAAACTCCTACAGATGTTGGCGATAGATCTCGCAAGCGATCTTACAAACACAACACTTAGCCCATCGAATGCTTTGACGACTGAAACATCTTCGAAACCTTTTGCCACCAAGGCTTAGGAACCGTTGCTCGCTTCTGTGTCTGATTTTGCAACAGATACGGCATGTCTCGGAGTCGAATCCAACTCTCATCCTGCCAGTGCAGCAGACTCACTGACATCTCCGGCCAATTCAGAAAACTCAACATAGGTCGATCCGAGTTCTCTGAGGATGCGGCATCGCGTAAGGCTGGCACCACCTGATGGGTCAGCCATTCCCGCAGCAAACGATTCCCAGGGACGTAGTGGTACACCAACAGTGCATACACCCCGGACTCACTGAGCATTAACTGCTTGTCAGGTTGCCGGTAATACTCAATCCACAAAAAACGATGCTGGTCCTTGTCCAGTTTGCTGACCATGCGATCACTGAGATGGACGCCCATCAAACGACCGATATCGCGTGCGCAAAACCATGGCTGGTTTTCGAGGAGGAGGGCGTGGAGAGAAAGCTTGTGCAGGGTGAAGAGTTTTGAATTGTGGGGTTCAGACATGGCGGGCCTCCTGTGCTGGAAGCATGCAGTCCGTGCTGATGTTGAAGCTGATTTCCTTCGTGCCGAAGGAGACATTCTTAGGCATATCCTTTTACCTCTGTGTGATGTCAGCTTTCTTAGGGCTGGGTGCCGGGAGCTAAGAAACCCCACACAGAGGGCCGGACATATTCCCCTTTCGGGTCTTTTATTCGCCCACTCCCGGCATAACAGAGATTTTTTGATGCGCACGGGGAAACCATAGGCACAAAAAAGCCGCGACTGTCGGGTGCGGTGAGTCCGCTGTGTGAGGTGTTTCTTAGGCACCAGGGAACAGAGATTATTGGCGTGTGAAGCTTAGGTCAATATCGATTTATTAGAAAAGGTGTAAAGCTATAAGCGGCTGTAATGCTGCTGTAGGAATATTCGCGTGGGTCGGATGTGGAACGGTTGAATTGTTGCACATGTAGCATCAGAAAAAGAATTGTCAATCGCGGTGAATCTATTTGAATATCCGTCTTTTTTATAACGCGAAAATGTGGGATAGTCACCAGTATATGCGTGTTTGATTAGCTATATGAAGACCGTTTCAATTGGTTTCTTGGAAAAGAGGTTAAGTCAATGAGTGATTTGCCAAAAAATATTGATTCCAGTTCAAAAAGATTTAGTTTAAAAAATTTATACTTAGATCCAAATAACTATCGGCTGATTCATGAAAAAGAACAGGTCGAGGTTTCTGAAGATAAAATAAAAGATAAAAACGTAGCGCAGCGCACATTAAGATTGATTAGTGGGGATCGCAATCAAAATATTCAGGATCTGATTGATAGCTTCAAGTCTAATGGATACTTGCCGGTAGATCAGATACAGGTGCGTGAGTTAGCAGATGGCGGTTACGTTGTAGTTGAAGGTAATAGGCGTATTGCGGCGTTAAAGTATTTAGAAAATGAATTTGAACAGCGAAGTGTAGAGCTAGGTCGATTGGATCCTGCTATTTTCACAAGAATTCCTGTTGTTCTATATGCTGATGCCGACGAAATGCATCACTTAACTCTTATGGCTTTGAAACATATCAGTGGTAATAAAAAGTGGGGGGAGTGGAATCAAGCAAAGCTTTTAGAAAAAATGCATACTACCTATCAATTAGGTGAGGGTGAGATTTGCAATAGAATTGGAATTTCAAAAATAGAGCTGCGCAGGAGTTTAAGAGCATTGTCGCTGGTTCAACAGTATGCTGAATCAGATTATGGAGATCAGTTTGATGAGGCGAAATTTCCGATATTTCGCGAAGCTGCAAGAAATTCTGCTTTGAAAAATTGGCTGGTGTGGGATGAATCAACATTTAAAGTAACTCATAAAACTAATGCTGATTTGTTTTTTTCGTTGATGTCATTGGAGCCTTTAGAGGAAGAGGATGATAGTGGGCAGGTTAGTTTCAATGATAAGTATCTAGAGCCTGCGATCACTAAACGAGATGATATAAGAATATTAGGCCAGATTATTGGTGATGAAAGAGCTTTGGCGAATTTGATCGCACATAGAGATCTAAACGCAGCTTATCGTGCAAGTGATTTGGTATTTAAGGAGCGACAGGAACTGGCGATCAAGTCAGTTACTAGTGATATCGCTATTTTGAGTCAGCTAGCGATCGATAGCAAACAACTACCAGACCTTGAGAGCGCGCTGGGTCGTTTGCAGGGGATAGTTGATAAAACACGTGGTTCAGGGTTGTTGGGTGTAGAGCAAAAAACTGTTTTTCATGATCGTGTAGATCGGCACTATAGCTCGCTTTATATCGATTCTTATAAGAAGCTAAAAAATCTAAAATTGAATAAGCTGTCGAAAATCAACATATTTGCTGGTTTTAATAACTGCGGTAAAACCACCCTGCTTGAGTCGATATACTTGTTAAGTCGTCAAAATGATTTCGCCGGTATTCTCGAGGTTATTCGCAGAAGAGGGAAAATACCCGAGGATCACATAAATCCAGAGTGGTTAATGGAGCAGTTGTCCGGCGAAATAAAGATATCTGGTGTTTTTGATAATCAGAACGCATCTGTTGCGGTTAGGGACTTCTCTGATAGTAATGGGAATTTAGATCGTACTAGGTATTTAGGTAGTGTCGAAATTGTTTCTGAGTTTGGGGGTAATAAACAGGAGTCACTAACTAACTTGTTTAAAGGTCGGGATCGAGAGACGCTCGCGGACTCCATTAAAATTATCAGTCATGTGGTTTACAGTAGTCCATTCTTTCTAAATGAGCCTCATAGATACACTGCTTTTTACCATAAAAGTTTCCAGTCAAAAGCATTGCCAAAAATATTTGATTTTATTCGGTTTGAAATATTGCCGACTTTGAATGATATTCGGCTTGTGGATGAGTTACAGCGATTTTTGGTTGATGATGGAAATTACTCAACAGCTCTAGATTTAATGGTTTATGGAGAAGGGTTGCAGCGGATATTCTTTATTTGTTTGCTGTTCGCTTCAGCGCAAAACGGGGTTCTTTTGATTGATGAATTCGAAAACGCAATTCATGCGGATCTCATTGAGAAATTTGCGCCTTTTGTACATGGTCTGGCAGAATTGTTTAATGTCCAAGTTTTTCTTACTAGTCACAGTAAAGAGTGTATTGATGCGTTTGTCTTGGGGACACCATCAAGCAAAGATCTTTCGTGTCATGCGTTAGTTACGAGTGCTGATGATCCATCCGTTATAGAAGTGCGAGAGTTTTCAGGTGGTGAGTTTAAACAGCTTGTATTGGCTGGTAACGTTGACTTGCGGAAGGCTAAATAATAATGAAAGCACTTTTAGTTTTTTGCGAGGGGCCACATGACGTCGCATTTATCAAAAAGATCATGGAGTCAATCTTTGCTTTTGAGCGAGTGACCTGGAAGTTTAGTGAGTATCCATCGCCATTTAATCAGTTGTTCAAGAGTAGCGTGGATAAACATGCCGCCCGAGATATGGCACTAGATATGGCCCATAAATTTTTCCTTCCTGATCAGGTTTTTAAGCGTAAAGATGATTTGGTATTACTATTCAATAGTGGCGGAAAAGAGCAGATCGTAAAAATAAAAGAGCTGTTGTCTGATGTTGTTCCAATGCTCAATAATGCTAGCGTTTTTTTGCAAGGTGCCACTGAGTTTATTAGTGAGAGTAGATATCTTTTCTTTTACGATGCCGATGATATCGGCGCTGAACGTGTGAGAAATCAAGCTTTTGCATCATTTGAAGAAGTAGTTGATGGTGAGCGTTGGATGCTTTCTCCCTGGACTCCAGATGAGACCAATCCGTTCGCTGCTGTCAGTGATAACAAAGCTATATATATATGGGGGGAGACGCCTGAAAAAGGTACATTAGAAGATTTGTTGCATCCGATTTTTGCAGTAGAAAACTCCGAGTGCATGGAAAGGGCGGAGAGCTATATAGATGGAGCCTTCAACTGGGATCTCGGTAGCGAAGAATTAAAAAAATCTGTGGCGGAAATCGCTCGAAGGAAAAAGGCAATCATTACTGCGATTGGCCAAAGAAAAAAGCCGGGCTCATCAATGAATGTAGTGCTTGAACAAGCTAAATTAATTAGCAATAAGACTCTTCGTGAAAATAGGTCTGTGAATGATTTAGTTGTTTTTATAGATGGATTTGCCCAGTTTGAGTGAGTTCCTCGAAGCCTTGCGCTGTTGTGAGGCTATTTATCGATTTTATATTGGCTCGGTTTTTGAGATTTTCATCCATAAAAGAATTGGGCCACATAGGTGGCCCAGGAGAATCTGTTATATTTTAAGCTTGCAGTGCAGCTTTGAATACGGCTTCTTCTGGTGTCCTTATAGCGGATAGTATATTTTCAGCTATTTTTTCTATTAGCTTGTTCCCCCAGAAGGGATCCGTAACGTCGTAGTAAATAACCCGTATGTGCTGTAGGTCAAATGGTACATCTGACTCATTTGAGCAAATGAGAACTACTGGTTTGTTCAAAGCGTGAGCAAGACCAAGCTCATAGAAAACATTTGGATTTCTATGGGTCAGTTCCGCTACGAGTATTTTTGAATTGTTAATGCCTTGCCAAATCTGGTCAATTATTTTTCCAGTGCCAAATATATCTGCGTCTGCTCTTATCGGAGTGAGTCCAGCCTTCTGAATAGCCGGCTCATAGATCGTAGAGTAATAGGAACCAATAGGGTTCGCAAAAGGCATCATAACAAAGCATGTGTCAGTACTTTTAATTGAAACTTGTCTTCCCAGTTTCTTCAGTCTGTCGTCGCTTGCGTCTTTTGAAGGCTCATTTGAAATGTCTAAAATTCGCCTTTTTCCATTATGTTCATCTAGCAACTTAGCTTCACGCATTGTTTCTAAGAAAATGTTCTCAAATTCTGACGCTTTATCCTCCGGTAGGTTGAATTTGTCAATTAGAGCATTTCTGAAAAATTGTGCGTCTGGAAGATTTTCGCCACGATAGTGTTGGTAAACTTCGCCAATGTCAGGGGCATTTATAGCCGCCTCTCTTAACCCAATTACTTCGTCTTCGGTTTGTTGCGGCCGTATTATTCTGCGCGCTAGATCCGTGATAGCTATCTGACCAGTTCCCTTACGCTCAAGTAATCCGTATTTTAATGCTGAGCTGACTTCTACTCGGAAAGGACCGCCGAATCCTACACCAACAAACTGAGCAGCTTCTCGTTCAGAGCATGTTTTTCCTGCATTTTGTTCTTGTATTGCGCGCGGGATTCGGAGAACTTTTTCTATGGTGTGGCGAGGGAATTTTGCCGTCTTTGAACTGGAGGCAATTGGTTTTTTTTGGCCCTTCGTTGTTGTTACTTTTTTGAGTGGTGAAGCTTTTTTAATAACTTTCTCGACTCTGGTGCTATTTTTTTTTCGCGTAATAGTTGGTTTAGAGACTGGCGGACTATCTGTTGAAGTTTTTTCGACACCGTCGACCATTTTTCTTCCTCTCTATCGTCACTCTCATAGCATGATTTAAAAAAAAGCCCTGCATCGAGCAGGGCTTTTTTTGTTTCGGCCCAAGTTAAAAACTTTAGGTCACGGAAAGCGGCATCAATCCCAGCTCAAAGCCCCACCAGTCTGATACTCAATAACCCGAGTCTCAAAGAAATTCTTCTCTTTCTTCAAGTCCATAATCTCGCTCATCCAAGGGAACGGGTTAGTCGTCCCTGGGTACTCTTCCTTCAAACCGATCTGCGACAGACGACGGTTAGCGATGAACTTCAGATAGTCCTCCATCATCGCCGCGTTCATGCCCAACACACCGCGAGGCATGGTGTCGCGGGCGTATTCGATTTCCAGCTGAGTGCCCTGCAGGATCATCTGCGAAGCTTCTTCCTTCATTTCGGCATCCCAGAGGTGTGGGTTTTCGATTTTGATCTGGTTGATCACGTCGATGCCGAAGTTCAGGTGCATGGATTCGTCGCGCAGGATGTACTGGAACTGCTCGGCGACGCCGGTCA
The DNA here is from genome assembly GCF_059424205.1 of Pseudomonas sp. GW456-12-1-14-TSB6. Taxonomy (NCBI): domain Bacteria; kingdom Pseudomonadati; phylum Pseudomonadota; class Gammaproteobacteria; order Pseudomonadales; family Pseudomonadaceae; genus Pseudomonas; species Pseudomonas sp. GW456-12-1-14-TSB6. The sequence goes on along the minus strand of NZ_JBWKZE010000010.1, from coordinate 108,653 downwards.
TTTTGTTGCGGCGGCCCATGGAGAGGATCTGGGTGAAGCCGCAGTAGAAGAAGATGCCTTCCAGAACGCAGTAGTAGGCGATCAGGTTGCGCAGCAGTTCTTTGTCGGTTTCGACGGTGCCGGTGTTGAATTCCGGGTCGGAGATGGCGCGGGTGTATTTCAGGCCCCAGGCGGCTTTTTTCGCGACCGACGGGATCTCGTGGTACATGTTGAAGATCTCGCCTTCATCCATGCCCAGCGATTCGATGCAGTACTGGTAGGCGTGGGTGTGGATCGCCTCTTCGAACGCCTGGCGCAGGATGTACTGGCGGCATTCCGGGTTGGTGATCAGGCGGTACACGGCCAGGGCCAGGTTGTTGGCCACCAGGGAGTCGGCGGTGGAGAAGAAGCCGAGGTTGCGCATCACGATGCGGCGCTCGTCGTCGGTCAGGCCTTCCGGGTTTTTCCAGAGGGCGATGTCGGCGGTCATGTTGACTTCTTGCGGCATCCAGTGGTTTGCGCAACCGTCCAGGTATTTCTGCCAGGCCCAGTCGTACTTGAATGGCACGAGCTGGTTGAGGTCGGCGCGGCAGTTGATCATGCGCTTTTCGTCAACGGCGACACGGGCGGCGGAGCCTTCGAGTTCGGCGAGGCCTTCGGCGACGTCGAGGGAGTCCAGTGCAGCCTTGGCGCGGGCCACGGCGGCCGAGTCTTCGGCGGTCACGGCGCGGGCTTCGAGGGCGGCGGCACCGCCGGCGGTGTCGAGGCGGTCCATGTTGGCTTCGCTAGCGTGGCCGGCGTTGGCGCCTTTCACTGCTGCTACTTCACTGTCTTCTTTGTCGAATTCGTCCCAGCTCAGCATGACGTGTCGTCTCCTGCGTGAGGGCCTGTGCCCGTGTGAAAACTGATTGGTTGGTTTTTCACACGGCCGTACAGGCCGCGTTGGATGTCGTTTTTTGCAGCGGTGCTACGCAGGCAATAAACAGAAAATTTTTACGGGTTTCCGAGAGCCTCTGACGGGCGCAGGTCAGCGTTGTCGCTACTGCGGGGCTTCAGAATGGCTTTGATCCCTGTAAGGGAATATTGCTGACCCGATTGGGGCGGCATTATAGGGAAAAAAACACGGGCGTGGGGGAGGGCGAAACAGCGCAGGGCGGTCGAGCGCGCGGGTGATTTCGATCGGAGCGAGGGTTTACAGGGCTTTCGCCGGGATTGGCCCCGGAGAATTTTTTTTCATTAATTTTTTGGCGTGTGATTGATTGCTCAAAAAACGAGCAAAAAACCGCGTTTTTCACTATATCTTGTGTTTTGCAACCCTTTTGCGCCGCTTCAAACACAACTGAGCCCGACCGAAGCCGGGCTGGAATCGACCCTCGATGTTGCGCTGAGTGATCCGATTCGGTGCAGTCTCAACGCATCAATTGGTGCAGCCGTTGCCCATGATGCTGTAACGCAGGATGTGACGCTGACCCTTGGAGTCGTCGTATTCCATTTTTGCCGGAACAACTTCGCAGACATTCGGAACTTCGCTCATGGAAACAACTTTGGCGATGTCCAGGTGAGTGGAGTAAGTGTATTCCTCGATAGCCGGTTGTTGCTGTGCGACATCAGTCGGAACCTCGTCTGCCATGGCGGTTGCGCACAGACTGCTGAGGGCCAGAACCAATAAAGCTTTCATTTGAAATTTACCTTCTTGAGGTCGAGTGGGGTCACGCAACCTTTTTGGGGTTGCGTGTGGAACTTCATCGTTTTGCTTTGTTACTTCAGAACTGGATTAACGGCCTTCGTGGGGGCTGTAACCTTGTTAATCGCTTTGCCTTGTCGGCGAGGTGAATTTTAGGGAGGCGGGGCAGGGGTAAACAGACCCGGTTTTGATAAACACCTTTGGCAGATTTGGTAACAATCCTTGGATGCGGTGTTACCGGCGCTGCGGCTTTCCCGGGAAACCGGGTCGTCTGAATCGCTGGCAGGCCAGCTCCCACAAGGGTTGCGTGCGTTGCTTCAAAGGTGGTTCGGGCATTTCTGGATGTTTTGTAGGGGCTTGTTACTACCATCGTCGAATGGTTCTATACGGGCGCCCCGGCTACAACAGGGTCATACAAAAACAACTATTACACCGAGGTAGGAAAGATGAGTGCGGCTTCCCTGTATCCCGTTCGTCCCGAGGTTCTGGCCAATACGCTGACCGACGAGGCGACCTACAAAGCCATGTACCAACAGTCGGTCGTCAACCCTGACGGCTTCTGGCGTGAACAAGCCAAGCGCCTCGACTGGATCAAGCCTTTCACCACGGTGAAACAGACTTCGTTCGACGATCACCATGTCGACATCAAGTGGTTTGCCGACGGCACCCTGAACGTTTCCTACAACTGCCTCGACCGTCATCTGGCCGAGCGCGGCGACCAGGTCGCCATCATCTGGGAAGGCGACGATCCTTCCGAAAGCCGCAACATCACCTACCGCGAACTGCACGAACAAGTGTGCAAACTCGCCAACGCCCTGCGTGGCCAGGACGTGCACCGCGGCGACGTGGTGACCATTTATATGCCGATGATCCCCGAAGCCGTGGTCGCCATGCTGGCCTGTACCCGGATCGGCGCGATTCACTCGGTGGTGTTCGGCGGTTTCTCGCCGGAAGCCCTGGCCGGTCGCATCATCGACTGCCGCTCGAAAGTGGTGATCACCGCTGACGAAGGCATTCGTGCCGGCAAGAAGATTTCCCTCAAGGCCAACGTCGACGACGCCCTGACCAACCCGGAAACCAGCAGCATCCAGAAAGTCATCGTGTGCAAGCGCACCGGCGGCGACATCAAGTGGAACCAGCATCGCGACATCTGGTACGAAGACCTGATGAAAGTGGCGGGCACTGTCTGCGCGCCGAAAGAGATGGGTGCCGAAGAAGCGCTGTTCATCCTTTATACCTCCGGCTCCACCGGCAAGCCGAAGGGCGTGCAGCACACCACTGGCGGCTACCTGTTGTACGCAGCGATGACCCACGAGCGCGTGTTCGACTACCGTCCGGGCGAAATCTACTGGTGCACCGCTGACGTGGGCTGGGTCACCGGTCACTCCTACATCGTCTACGGCCCGCTGGCCAACGGCGCGACCACGCTGCTGTTCGAAGGCGTGCCGAACTATCCGGACATCACCCGGGTGGCGAAGATTGTCGACAAGCACAAGGTCAACATCCTCTACACCGCACCGACCGCGATCCGCGCGATGATGGCCTCCGGCACCGCCGCTGTTGAGGGCGCGGACGGCAGCAGCCTGCGTCTGCTCGGTTCGGTGGGCGAGCCGATCAACCCGGAAGCCTGGGACTGGTACTACAAGAACGTCGGCAAGTCCCGTTGCCCGATCGTCGACACCTGGTGGCAGACCGAAACCGGCGGCAACATGATGAGCCCGTTGCCGGGTGCTCATGCGCTGAAACCGGGTTCGGCCGCACGTCCGTTCTTCGGTGTGGTGCCGGCGCTGGTGGACAACCTCGGCAACATCATCGAGGGCGAGGCCGAAGGCAATCTGGTGATTCTCGATTCGTGGCCGGGTCAGGCGCGCACTCTGTACGGCGACCACGACCGTTTCGTTGACACCTACTTCAAGACCTTCCGTGGCATGTACTTCACCGGTGACGGCGCCCGTCGCGATGCCGACGGTTACTACTGGATCACCGGTCGCGTGGACGACGTGCTCAACGTGTCCGGCCACCGCATGGGCACTGCCGAGATCGAAAGCGCGATGGTTGCTCATCCGAAAGTCGCCGAAGCGGCGGTGGTCGGTGTGCCGCACGACATCAAGGGGCAGGGCATTTATGTCTACGTCACTCTGAAGAATGGCGAAGAACCGAGCGAGCAACTGCGCCTGGAGCTGAAGAACTGGGTGCGCAAAGAGATCGGGCCGATTGCTTCGCCGGACGTGATCCAGTGGGCGCCGGGGCTGCCGAAGACCCGTTCGGGCAAGATCATGCGCCGCATCCTGCGCAAGATCGCTACCGCCGAATACGAAGGGTTGGGCGACATCTCCACCCTGGCGGATCCGGGTGTGGTGCAGCATCTGATCGATACGCACAAGACCATGAACGTCGCGTAGCGGCGGGTCTGAAGGCTGAAAAAGCCCCGTCCGGCATCGCGCCGGGCGGGGCTTTTTGTTTTCCAATAATTATCGGTTTCATCCGTCAGACACTTCCCACTGTTACCCGTCCGCCTTCAAGTAACTGAATGTGTAACCGCCCGCTCCGCAACGGGGCATCCGGAAACGCATCGCCCCGTTTTAGAGCCTCAAAACACCCGGTGAAAAATAAGACATAACCCCGCGCTTGCCGGATTAGAAGGGTTTGCGAATAATAGGCCCGCAATTTGCAGCATAGATCGGTTCACTGTCTTTCGCTCTTGCATGAAATTGCAGGGCTGTCAATGTGCTCAAGCGGGTTTCTCGGTGCATCTGTAATTAGTTGTCGCATTGAAGAAATATCGGCTTCGGGCCTGTCGTTAGAATGCCGATCACTCGCTCGTCGTGGCTTGCGTTGAAGCCGTCGCGGTTTTGACTGGAACTGTCCCACGCACGCAGCAACCGATTTCGTTACACCCATTCGCATATTGGGCTGTCGCTCACTCTGCCGTTTTTGCCCTTTACCGATGGAGTCCCAAGATGAAGAAACTTGTGCTGCTTGGCGCCCTGGCACTGTCCGTGCTGTCCCTGCCGACGTTCGCCGATGAAAAGCCTCTGAAAATCGGTATCGAAGCGGCTTACCCTCCATTCGCCTCCAAAGCGCCGGACGGCAGCATCGTCGGTTTCGACTACGACATCGGCAACGCGCTGTGCGAAGAAATGAAGGTCAAGTGCCAGTGGGTCGAGCAAGAGTTCGACGGTCTGATCCCGGCACTGAAAGTGCGCAAGATCGACGCGATCCTGTCGTCCATGTCGATCACTGACGACCGCAAGAAGTCCGTGGACTTCACCAACAAGTACTACAACACCCCGGCCCGCCTCGTGATGAAGGAAGGCACTCAGGTCAGCGAAGGTCTGGCTGAGCTGAAGGGCAAGAACATCGGCGTGCAGCGTGGTTCGATCCACGAGCGTTTCGCCCGCGAAGTCCTGGCCCCGCTGGGTGCCGAGATCAAGCCGTACGGCTCGCAGAACGAAATCTACCTCGACGTGGCCGCCGGCCGCCTCGACGGCACCGTGGCGGACGCTACGCTGTTGAATGACGGCTTCCTGAAAACCGACGCCGGCAAAGGCTTCGCGTTCGTCGGCCCGGCGTTCACCGACGTCAAATACTTCGGCGACGGCGTAGGCATCGCGGTACGCAAGGGCGACGCCCTGAAAGACAAGATCAACACCGCCATCGCGGCCATCCGCGAGAACGGCAAGTACAAGGCAATCCAGGACAAGTATTTCGACTTCGACATTTACGGCAAGTAAAGACGTCGCTCGACCCGTCCGAAATGGCGCAAGCAACAGGATCTCTGCGGTTTGCGCCATTTTTTCATCCCAACTTTCGAGGACCTGAATCATGTTGAAAGGCTACGGGGCTGTCATCCTCGATGGCGCTTGGCTGACGCTTCAGCTCGCCTTGTCGTCCATGGCCCTGGCCATCGTTCTCGGGCTGATCGGCGTCGCGTTGCGCCTGTCGCCGGTGCGCTGGCTGGCGTGGCTGGGCGATCTGTATTCCACGGTGATTCGCGGGATTCCCGACCTGGTGCTGATCCTGCTGATCTTCTACGGCGGTCAGGACCTGCTCAACCGCGTCGCACCGATGCTCGGCTATGACGACTACATCGACCTGAACCCGCTGGCCGCCGGTATCGGCACCCTTGGTTTCATCTTCGGTGCGTACCTGTCGGAAACTTTCCGCGGCGCATTCATGGCGATCCCCAAAGGTCAGGCCGAAGCCGGCATGGCGTACGGCATGAGCAGCTTCCAGGTGTTCTTCCGGGTGCTGGTGCCGCAGATGATTCGTCTGGCGATTCCGGGCTTCACCAACAACTGGCTGGTATTGACCAAGGCCACCGCGCTGATTTCCGTGGTCGGTCTGCAGGACATGATGTTCAAGGCCAAGCAGGCGGCCGACGCCACCCGCGAGCCTTTCACCTTCTTCCTCGCAGTGGCGGCGATGTACCTGGTGATCACCAGTGTCTCGTTGCTGGCGCTGCGTCACCTTGAGAAGCGCTACTCGGTAGGCGTAAGGGCGGCTGATCTATGATCTTCGACTACAACGTCATTTGGGAGGCCCTGCCGCTGTACTTCGGCGGTCTGGTCACCACCCTCAAGTTGCTCGCGCTGTCGCTGTTCTTCGGTCTGCTCGCGGCCCTGCCGCTGGGCCTGATGCGCGTATCCAAGAACGCTGTGGTCAATGGCGCAGCCTGGCTCTACACCTACGTGATTCGCGGCACGCCGATGCTGGTTCAACTGTTCCTGATCTACTACGGTCTGGCTCAGTTCGAAGCGGTGCGTGAAAGCTTCTTGTGGCCGTGGCTGTCCAGCGCAACGTTCTGTGCGTGCCTGGCGTTCGCGATCAACACCAGCGCCTACACCGCCGAAATCATCGCCGGCAGCCTCAAGGCCACGCCGAACGGCGAGATCGAAGCGGCCAAGGCCATGGGCATGTCGCGCTTCAAGATGTACAAGCGCATCCTGCTGCCATCGGCCCTGCGCCGGGCGCTGCCGCAGTACAGCAACGAAGTGATCATGATGCTGCAGACCACCAGTCTGGCGTCCATCGTGACCCTGATCGACATCACCGGCGCGGCCCGTACCGTCAACGCGCAGTTCTACCTGCCGTTCGAGGCGTACATCACCGCCGGCGTGTTCTACCTGTGCCTGACCTTCATTCTGGTGCGCCTGTTCAAGCTGGCCGAGCGTCGCTGGCTGAGCTACCTGGCCCCGAGGAAGCACTGATATGGAACGCATCGACCACGTTCTACCGTGGAGCCACCTGGGCAGCGAGCGCCGGATTTCGGTTTTTCGCTTCGGCAGCGGCGAGCGCAAGGCCTACATCCAGGCCAGCCTCCACGCTGACGAACTGCCCGGCATGCGCACCGCCTGGGAACTGAAAAAACGCCTCGGCGAACTCGAAGCCAAGGGCCTGCTTAACGGCGTCATCGAACTGGTGCCGGTGGCCAACCCGCTGGGTCTCGGCCAGTTGCTGCAAGGCAATCATCAGGGCCGTTTCGAGGCCGGCAGCGGCAAGAATTTCAACCGTGATTTCGTCGAGCTCAGCGCGCCAGTGGCCGCCAGGCTGGAAGGACAGCTCGGTGATGATCCGCACGCCAACATCCGTCTGATCCGTCAGGCGATGGCCGATCACCTGGCCGCACTGCCTGAGGCGAGCAGCCAGCTGCAAGGCATGCAGCGCATCCTGCTGCAACACGCCGCCACCGCCGATGTGGTGCTGGATCTGCATTGCGATTGCGAAGCCGCGCTGCACATGTACGCCTTGCCGCAGCACTGGCCGCAGTGGCGTTCGCTCGCCGCACATCTGGATGTGAAGGTCGGTTTGCTGGCGGAAGACTCCGGCGGCAGCTCGTTCGACGAGGCTTGCTCGCTGCCGTGGCTGCGCCTGTCGCGGCTGTTCCCGGACGCGCAGATTCCACTGGCGTGCCTGGCGACCACCGTCGAACTCGGCGGTCAGGCTGACACCACAGCGGCGCAGGCCGAAGCCTGGGCCGAAGGCATTCTGGCGTTCCTCGCCGAGCAGGGCCTGATCCGTGGCGAGTGGCCGAGCGCGGCACACGAGCCGTGCGAAGGCATGCCGTTCGAGGGCACTGAATTGCTCCTGCCGCCGCATCCCGGCGTGGTGAGTTTTCTGCGCAAGCCCGGCGAGTGGGTTGAAGCCGGTGACAAGATTTTCGAAGTGATCGATCCGCTGTCGGATCGGGTCAGCACGGTGTGTGCTGGTACGTCCGGGGTGCTGTTTGCCATTGAGCGGCTGCGTTACGCCCAACCCGGTTTCTGGCTGGCCAAAGTGGCGGGGCGCGATGCGCTGCGCGACGGCCCTTTGCTCAACGACTGACTGTTTTTGTGAGAACCGACCGCATGTACAAACTTGAAGTCCAAGACCTGCATAAACGCTATGGCAGTCACGAAGTGCTCAAGGGCGTTTCCCTGAAAGCGGCCGCCGGCGATGTGATCAGCATCATCGGCTCCAGTGGCTCCGGCAAAAGTACTTTCCTGCGTTGCATCAACCTGCTCGAGCAGCCGCACGCGGGCAAGATCCTGCTCAACAACGAAGAGCTGAAGCTGGTGGCGAACAAGGACGGCGCGCTGAAAGCCGCTGATCCGAAACAGCTGCAACGCATGCGTTCGCGACTGTCGATGGTGTTCCAGCACTTCAACCTGTGGTCGCACATGACCGCGCTGGAAAACATCATGGAAGCGCCGGTTCACGTGCTGGGCGTGTCCAAGGCCGAAGCCCGCGAGAAAGCCGAGCACTACCTGAACAAGGTCGGCGTGGCTCATCGTAAGGATGCGTTCCCGGGGCACATGTCCGGTGGCGAGCAGCAGCGCGTGGCAATCGCCCGTGCGCTGGCGATGGAACCGGAAGTGATGCTGTTCGATGAACCGACTTCCGCCCTCGACCCGGAACTGGTCGGCGACGTGCTGAAAGTCATGCAGGCCCTCGCTCAGGAAGGCCGGACCATGGTGGTGGTGACCCACGAAATGGGCTTCGCCCGTGAAGTGTCGAACCAGCTGGTGTTCCTGCACAAAGGCGTCGTGGAAGAAAGCGGCAACCCGCGTGAAGTGCTGGTCAATCCGCAATCGGAACGTTTGCAACAATTCCTCTCGGGCAGCCTCAAGTAATCGCTCCCGTTATGCACCAGATTAGGTCATGCTGCGCAGCGCGCCAGATGGTCTAATTTGGTTGCAGCCGATTTCGGTTTTTCCCTCTGTTTACGTTTCGGATCGCCCGCCATGACTGCCCATCGAATTGGTTTCCTGATTTGGCCCAGCACTAAAGCTCTGACTTTGGCGCTGGCAGAGGAGGCCTTGCGTGTTGCCCAGCGTGTGCATCCGGACGTGGTTTACGAGTTGTCGTTCCTGCAGGCCGAAGCACCGGCCGAAGGTGAATGGCAACTGCCCGGCGAACCTTGGGCGGGCAAGCTCGAAAACTTCCAGAAACTGTTCCTGCTCGCTGATGAGCCACCGACCACTTTGGCGCCGGCGCTCAGCAGCGCGCTCAAGCAGCTGGTGCGTGCCGGTTGTGTAATCGGCGGTCTGTCGGCCGGTGTGTATCCGCTGGCGCAACTCGGTCTGCTCGACGGTTACCGCGCGGCGGTGCACTGGCGCTGGCAGGACGATTTCGCCGAGCGATTCCCGAAAGTCATCGCCACCAGCCATCTGTTCGACTGGGATCGCGATCGTCTGACGGCGTGCGGCGGCATGTCGGTGCTCGATTTGCTGCTCGCTGTTTTGGCCCGTGATCACGGCGCGGAACTGGCCGGTGCGGTCTCCGAAGAACTGGTGGTCGAGCGCATCCGCGAAGGCGGCGAGCGTCAGCGCATTCCATTGCAGAACCGTCTCGGCTCCAGCCATCCGAAGCTCACCCAGGCGGTGCTGCTGATGGAAGCCAACATCGAAGAGCCACTGACCACCGACGAAATCGCCCAGCATGTGTGCGTGTCCCGTCGCCAGCTGGAGCGGATCTTCAAGCAATACCTCAACCGCGTGCCGAGCCAGTACTACCTGGAACTGCGCCTGAACAAGGCCCGGCAGATGTTGATGCAGACCAGCAAGTCGATCATCCAGATCGGCCTGTCGTGCGGGTTCTCCTCGGGGCCGCATTTCTCCAGCGCCTACCGCAACTTCTTCGGCGCCACGCCGCGGGAGGATCGCAACCAGAGGCGCAGCAGCAGCCCTTTCGAATTGTCCTCGGTGCCACCCGAGCGCGGATGACCCGCAAGACCAACGCCATGGATTCCGATTCCATGGCGTTGTCGTTTTCAGGGCTTTCAATCTTCCATGGCGACACCGGGACGAGTTACAGGAGCCTGCTGTCCGACCACGTTGTCGACATTCAGCGTATGACCCGTTTCCTGGTAATACATACGAATGCGGTTCATGGCCTCGGCGGAGAAGGGGTTGCCGCGCAGGTCGTAACGATCACCGATGTAGGCCGGTACTTCCAGAAGTTCGTCCGGAACTTCGGTGATTTCATTGCCTGACAGGTCGATTTCCATCCAGTTGTGATTTTCGAGCACGCCCCTGGGGATTTCGCGGATGCCGGTGGTGCTCAGGTCGAGATCGCTCAGGCGCTGCAGATTGCTCAGGTCGGGCGTCAGTGTCAGGGGGTTGTCCTGCAGATGCAGGAGCTCAAGCGAATGCAGCCCGGCCAGCCCGTTGACTTCATGCGGGGTCAGGGTGATGCGGCAGGCGGGCAGACTCAGGGTGGTGAGCCGGTTCATCCTGAAGATGGCCTCGGGCACCGTGCCGAGGTCGTAGCCACGGATATCGACATGTTCAAGGTTGGGAAACGCGTCCAGGAACCGGCCGAGGCGTGGCCAGTGGTCGGCGGTATTGACCAGGTAAAAGTCCGACACATGGCTGAGCTCGACCTGCAATGTCGGCAGTTCACCCCGAACCGAAACGGTCGAGGTGAATCGATGCTCGGCAACGCTCCCACCCTCCACCGGAATCTTGCGCCAGCACATCAACAACCCTTCCGCGAGGAGCGCCCTGTTGTATTCCTCTTGCAGGCGCTCCTGCGTGCTCAGCGGCAGTCCGGTCAGCGGATGGTCGGGAATGTCGGCTTCCCATGCAGCGAGATTTCCCCGCAGCGTTTCGAGCTCTGCTTCCAGGCGCGTCAACTCGTTTCGGCCGTCCGCCAGCGTGCCGTCCAGACGATAGACGAAAGTGCTGGCGTGCTCATCGTCCAGCGCCGGATACAGTGTGCGGGCGCGGGCGATATCCGCCGGCTCGGCCAGCACGCCCAGATCCTCGCCGTTGCGACGAAAGTAATCCTTGATGCGCTCACGAGTGCCGGCGCTCAGCGGGTTGTCCCCAAAGTCGTAGCCGGCGCCTGCAGTGGCTGGCAGTTCGAAGACGCCCACGGGAATGTCAGTGATTTGATTGTTGTTGAGTACCACGGTCTCGATGTTCGGCAGATCCAGCAGACCCTCGGGCAGTTCGCGGATGCCGGTGCTGGCCAGATCCAGATACTCAAGGGCTGTCATGCGTCGCAAATCGGGCGCCCGGCCCAGCGGATTGCGGTAGAGATCCAGGCTGGTGAGTCGGGTCAGCGCCGAAAGAGCCGTCCGGCCCTCGTTGTCCAGTACCAGGTCGCAATTGCTTAACACCAGCTCTTCAAGTGCAGGCATCCCGGTGATCGCTCGCGGAAACTGTCCCAGTCCCAGGTCGCGTAACTCCAACGCCTTGAGCCCGCTGAAACACTGGAGAAACCGGTCGTTGACCCGCAGTTGCGTATTGCCCGTGAGCGACAGGCTCAGCACATGGCTGAAGTCTGTGCGCAATGGAGGCAGGTCGCCGACAAACCCAATATTCAGGTTCAGCGTCTGTGACCTGATCTCGGGCTGTTCTTGCGACCGTTCACGCCAGAACGCTTCGAGTTCCCGGCAGAACGTTTCGCGATCCGCCTGTTCTGCCAGTCGCAGATCGTTACTCAGCAACTCACCGGTGGCCGGGAAGCGCTCGGGTACATCGACAACCCAGGCGGTGAGATCTTCGTCAAGTTGTTGCCACTGCGTTTCCAAGTTCGCAATCTGCATCCGGCCGTCCTCAAGCGTTCCCGGCAACAGATACAGCACGCGATTGGCATCCTCGCGATCCAGGTCTGGAAAGAGCGACAGGGTCCGGTCCAGATCCTCTTGAGGCATGAAGACTCCAAAATTCTGCCGTTTCTCCTGGAAGTAGACCTTGATGCGTTCGAGGCTGGCCGCACTCAGCGGATTACCGGTCAAGCTCAGTTGCGCGGGGTGTGGTGACGGGATATTGAACACGCCATCGGGCAGCTCGCTGATCAGGTTGTTGTCCAGGATGGCGGCACTCAGTCGTGGGTGATCGAACATGCCGTCCGGCAGGCGGGTGATTGCCGTGTCTGTCAGTCGCAAATGCACCAGTGCCGTCATGCCCGACAGCGAGGGCGGGGCGCCCAATGGGTTGCGGCTCAGGTTCAGGTATTGCAGCCGGCTCAGGGAGGAAAGGCTGGCCTGTGTCTGCGGGGTCAATGTCAACGCACAGTTTTCGATGATCAGGCGCTGCAACGACGGCATGCGTTCACAGGCCGGGGGAAGTTGATTGAAGGAGAAGTCATGCAGTTCCAGATGTCGCAGTCCGCTGAACGAGTCGAGGAAGGTGTCCATTGCGTTCAGTGCATTGTTGCCTCTGAACGAGAGGTCGGAAACGTGACTGAAGTCCGCCGACAGGGCAGGCAGGTCACCGATGAGCGCAACGTTCAGGATCAGTGTGTCGTTCCTTTGCCTGGGGGTGTCCGGTGTTCTCGCACGCCAGAACTGTTCCAGTTGCCGGGCGAATGTCGTTCTTTGCGTATGCTCCGCGAACATTTGCGTCGGACTCATCGTCTCCCCGGTAATCGGGTGTCTGGTCGGCGTCGCATTGATCCAGTGCGCGAGGTCCGACGAGAGCTGTTCAATCTCCGCCTGCCAGTGCCTGAGCCGGGAGCGGCCATGCTCGATATCGCCAGGCAAGCCATAGAACACTTCACTGGCTTCTTCATCGTCCAGACCGGGGAACAACGATTTGGTGATGCCAATATCCGTCGGGTCGGCGAGGACGCCGAAGTCCGGGCCGTGCTCGCGGGAATAGGTCTTGATTCTTTCCCGCGTCTCGGCGGTCAACGGGTTGCCGGAAAAATCGAGCCCTTCGCTGGCGCGGGCCGGGAGCGAGAAAAAGGCGTCGGGAATTTCTGTTATGCGGTTTTCGCTGATGATCGCGGTTTTCAGTTTCGGATGACCCGCCAGGCCGGGCGGCACCTCCACGATGCCGGTATTGGACAGGTCAAGGTAAGTCAGTTCGCCCAGTTCACTCAGATCGGGTGCGCTGCCAAGCGGGTTGTCAGGCAGTTCCAGCAGTTCCAGTTCGGGCATCGCTGCCAGTGCCGCCTGGATTTCGGCGGTGAATTTCAAGTCGCAGTTGTTCAACGTCAGCGTTGTCAGAGCGCTTTGCTGCGCCAGGGACTGGGACGCACCTTCGAGTGTGAAGTCCTGAAGAATCAGACTGGTCAGGCGTGGGAAGGTGCGCAGAAAGGCGCCGATGCTGCTGATGCCCTTGTTGCCGGTCATGGACAGCGTGGTGATGTGGCTGAAATCGGCCGTGAGCTCGGGCATCTCCCCCCTGAACGTCGCTTGAGCGGTGAACACTTCCGCCCTCATCAGTGAATGCGCTGTCGAGCGATGACGCCAGAGCCGTTCCAGCCGCCCGGCGAACACGTCTCGCGCCGAGTGCTCGGCGAGTCGCTCATCGAAGCTGAACAGTTCGCCCGTGAGCGGGTTGCGGTCGGGTATGTCCCTGACCCAGGCGGCCAGGTCGGCGGTCATCTGTGCAATCTCGGTTTCCCAGCGAGTCAGCTGGATCTGCCCTTGAATGAGCGACCCCGGCAATCGATAGACCAGCTCACTGGCCTGACGATCATTGAGATCGGTGAACAGGGCCTTGGTCCGGTCGATCTCCGATTGTGCGGCCCGCACGCCCATGTGGTTGCCTGTCCGGTTGAAGTAGACCTTTATCCGTTCCCGCGTGACGCTGGAAAACGGGTTGCCGGAAAAATCGTATCCAGCGGTGGTGCCGGGGGAGAACTCGAACATGACCTCGGGAAGAACGGTGAGCCGGTTGTTGGCAAGCCAGACACTTTTGATCCGTGGGTGAGCCAGCAAGCCGTGGGGCAATTCGGAAATTCCGGTATCGGTCAGGTTGAGGTGATGCAGTGCCGACAGGGCATTGACGTCCATCGTGATGCCCAGGGGATTGCCTTGCAGGTCAAGGGCGGTCAGCTCATTGAGCGATGACAGCAGCAACTGGTTTTGCGGAGTGAGAGTAATGCCGCAATGGCGCAGCCTCAGTTGTCGCAGCGAGGTCATGGTGGTGATCGGGTGCGGCAGGTCATCCAGGTCGAAGTGATTCAATGCCAGTCGTCGCAGGCGTGTGAAACCTTGCAGGAATCGTACGATCTGGCCATTGCTGTCGGAGCCTGTCAGCTCAAGGCTGGTGACATGATCGAAATTCGCGCTCAGGACCGGCAGTTCGCCCGTCAGAGGCTCTGCAAACTGCAATCGGAAACCGCCCGGCTCCGACGTTTCCCTGCGCCAGCAGCGACGCACTGCATGGGCGAATTGTTGGCGGTCGCGCTGGGCGGCTGCGTGTCGGATCGGTGAAAGGGCCTGTCTTGTGTCCGGATCGACCCGCGGAGTATTGATCGTCCATTGGGTCAGGTCGCTGTCCAGTTGTGCGTACTCGAGCTGAAGGCGCGACAGTTCCGCGAGCGGGCCGTCAGGGTGATTTCGAAGGTGCTGCACCATGGCAGGCATATCGTCGTCCGCCATGCCTGGATAAACCTGCCTGATGCGGTTTTCCAGGGTGCGCGGACTTTGCGGGTTTTCCCGGGCATAGCCTTGTGTACCGACCAGTCGCAATGTGTCGACGACCTCTGGCTGCTGGGGGATATCGGAAATCGTCAGGCGCAGGTCGTTCCGATCCACTGGATTGTCACGAATGGCTTGCCTGAGTTTTGTGCCTTCGCCGATCTGCAGGTTCAGGGCCTGTCGTTGCACATCCGGCAGTGCCTGCAGCACGCAGGTGTAGAAATCGGTGGGCGCGTGCAATTCCAGCCCTTGATCATCGAACGGTTGCCAGTGGCCATCGGTTCTGCGCACCAGCACTTTCCGGACAGCGGCCGATTGCGGACCGGTGCTGTCCAGCAATGCTCCCTCGGGGGATCCGGCCCGGACTTCGAGTAGGACGTCCTTCGACCATCCCGGCAGCCTTTTGAGGCTGTGCAACGCCAGCGTATCGGTGTCCGGGTTGCGCACCGAGTCCAGCTCCAAGCCTTCATAGGCGCGGGCGATACGCAGTTCGTGGGTCGCGGCGGTGGCGAGATGCTGTTGGCGCTCCGGCCATTCTCCGGCGTCGATGGCCAGCAGTTCGGTGCCCGTGGCGGTGTGCAGCAATTCTTCGGTGAGCCTGGCGGGCAGGTGCGGCTCCTTCACGGCAACCTTTTTCACCAGCGCATCTTCGCGATGTTGAAGCGCCTGATAGCGTGCCTCGAACAATGCCGTACGGCGCGATGTCGCGATCTGCGCGATCCGGCTTCTCAGTTGGCGAGTGCGGGCATCCAGGGCGATCATCTGGCCGAACTCTTCCGCCAGCAGGGCGTTGATGTCCTGTTCGCCGAGCGACTGCAGCAAGGTCTTGAGCAGGTCGCCGTCGGCCAGTCGATCCTGGTGCAGGTCAATCAGCGGCAGTTGGTCATCGGCGGAGGATTGCCAGAGAACTTCTCCGTGCCCGTCGATCAGGCGCAGGCGTCGGGTGGCAGGCAGCAGCTTTTGATCATTGAGCAGCTGGAGCTGCAGCAGCGGATCGGCACGAAGGTAGTCCTCGGCCTGGTCGCTGGCCATCCTGCTGATGAAATCCTGCAGATCCTGATCGATCCGAAAGCGCTGGATCGTGTCGGCCAGCAGCGGGGGGACGCGCTCGTGATCGACGTGCATCCTGCGCAAGGCATCTTCGTGGCAACCGCTGACCTTGAGGATCTGTTCACGACGGGCGGGGGAGAACGGCTCGATGTTCGGACCCAGACGCTGCAATGCAACCGCCTTATCCCATTCCAGCGGTCGATCGAGTTCGGTATGAAAGGCGCCTTCGCCATTATGAAAGACGACCGGGCGGTAAGCATCCGGTCGGGTCGGGTGTTCGATCTGCAACTTGTCGGGATGGGCGTGATCGCTGACCGCGTAATGCTTCTGATCGACCGGCATCAGTTTTTTGCCCTGATGCCAGTGCAACCCTTGCTGGTCGGGTGCGGCACCTTCTGGGGGCACGATCGGGCTTTCGTAGGGTTTGAGGTCCGGTTTCCAGTACAGGGTCTTGCCGTTGCGCAATTTGACGGGCTGGAACCGGTCAGCGAATGAGACGACGCTCGGTGGCAGTACCTTGGGCAGCTCCGTCATGGCGATGCCGCCGCCGATGGCGAAGGCTCCCAGTTGAACCAGCGATTCGAGGGCGCTGAACAATTGTTCACCGGCCTCGGTGACGGCCCCCTCGGCCCAGTCGACAATGCCTTCGAAGACCTCGTCGAGAAATTGCCAGGCCATGTAAGCCATCATCATTTCGCCCAGGAACGGCACGAAGGGCAGCACGACAAACGAGGCGATCTGCAGGATCGAGGAGGCTATGTCGACGAGGGAATCCCAAAGCGCCCAGCGCGCTTTTCGGTCGGCGTAGGCAGTCGGGACGGCAAGGGTGGCCGCGTCGTTGAGTATTTTATTCAGTTTGCGTTGGTAGAGGTGTTCCCAGAGGTCGCCGGTGATGGGCGATACAGCCAGTTGCAGCTTGGGCTTTTCGATCGGTGTGTCTCGCCAGGAGGGCAGTTGGCTGCCTGGCTCCGGTTTATGCCATTTCACCTGGCTCAGGCGCCGGTTCAGATCGGCAAGGAAATGCCCTCGTTGTTCGTGGCCGACGAACTGGACAAAAAAGCGTTGGTACTCCGGCGAACGCAACTGGCGGGCCAGTTCCTTTTCCATGGCGGCGCTCGAGGCGTACTCCTTGATCGGGTGTTCCGGGTCGCCCGGTATGTAGGCCACCACTCCGAGCGCGACCCTCGCCTGTTCCAGATCCGCCGCGAAAACCACGATGCCGGTGAGGGGGGCCGACATCATCGTCAAATCCTGGCAGCGCAAGGTGTGACCGTTGATGCGCATGCCCTGTATGCCGTCGAGCATCCCGTTGATCAGCCGCAACCAGTTCTCGCCGATGTCTCCGTTGATGCGTGCCAGTTGCAGGGCCGCTTTCAGGGCAGTTTTCTGACTCTCCCTCAGCCTGTTGGGCAGGATGGCGGCAACGACCGGGTTGGAGATGCCCAGACAGTCTTCAAGATAGGCCTTATAGCTGGCGCCGATATCTAGCTCCCGGCAGAGGCTGATGAAGGCGGGAATGCTGATCTTCGCGCGGATCTGCGGCAAGGTTTCGAACTGGCCGGTCTGGGACGGGCGAGTGATGAAACCGGAGTCCGTGTCGTAGGCCTCGTCCCGGGTCTCGTCCTTCTGGAAGTTGTGCAGTGCGGCATCGATCAGGGAAACCGTCCAGCTGCGCACACCTGTCCTGATGCCGAAAATGGGCGTGGTGGCAGGTAGATAGAGGCGCAGGAAGGTTTCCTTCACGTCCAGCTCCAGGCCGAATCGTGACTTGAGTGCCGCCTTGAGCAGGGGCTCGGCATAAGCGCTGGCGTCCTGCACTTGCTCAAGTCTCTGGTCGATGCCGTTTTGCACCTGCATATGCCCAGCAATCGCGGCGCGCAATTGATCGTGTTGTGCCTGGGGGGCTTTCCTGATGCTGTCGGTGACCGGGCGGCGGTTGTTCTTCAACGCCGCGCGCCGGCTGGAAGAGGCCTGGCTCAGCCATTCGGGGATCGCATCCACCAGAAGTTGATAGTGTGAGGGGGGATTGCCGGGTATGACGCCCGGTTGTGGTTCGGTCGGTGATTGCATGGGATTGCGCCTTGGCGTCTGGAAATGAGCCAAGCAAATCAAAAAGTCCCGAGTGGGGTGCGGTATATAGATATGACCTCGCTGTGGCCTGCAATTGATATCTTCTCGGGCCTGCTGCAATTGTCGTCGACGGTTTAAACTGCGCCTTTGCGACGGTATATGTCGCATTGCCGTAAACCCGGGAAAATCCGGGGTTTGCGCTATAAGAAGTTGTCGCTTGGCGACAAGGCCGGGCACAAAACTGTCCTTACAATCCCCCCATCGCTCGCCAGTTTCAGGCGGGTGGCCCTCATCAGGAGACTCCGATGTCCGTTGAGCACGCTGCGGTACAACGCGCCGATTTCGACCAGGTTATGGTTCCCAACTACGCGCCTGCCGCTTTCATTCCGGTGCGTGGCGCCGGTTCCCGCGTCTGGGATCAGGCCGGCCGCGAGCTGATCGACTTCGCCGGCGGTATCGCCGTCAACGTATTGGGTCACGCGCATCCGGCGCTGGTCGGTGCCTTGACCGAGCAAGCGAACAAGCTGTGGCACGTGTCCAACGTGTTCACCAACGAGCCGGCCCTGCGTCTGGCGCACAAGCTGATCGACGCCACCTTTGCCGAGCGCGTGTTCTTCTGCAACTCCGGCGCCGAAGCCAATGAGGCCGCCTTCAAGTTGGCCCGTCGCGTCGCGTTCGACCGTTTCGGCACCGAAAAATACGAAATCATCGCCGCGCTCAACAGCTTCCACGGCCGCACCCTGTTCACCGTGAACGTCGGTGGCCAGTCGAAGTACTCCGACGGTTTCGGCCCGAAGATCAGTGGCATCACCCACGTGCCGTACAACGATCTGGCGGCACTGAAAGCCGCTGTTTCGGACAAGACCTGCGCGGTCGTTCTGGAGCCGATCCAGGGTGAAGGCGGCGTGCTGCCGGCCGAGCTGGCTTACCTGCAAGGCGCCCGTGAACTGTGCGACGCGAACAACGCGCTGCTGGTGTTCGACGAAGTGCAGACTGGCATGGGCCGTACCGGCAACCTGTTCGCCTACCAGCATTTCGGTGTGGTTCCGGACATCCTGACCAGCGCCAAGAGCCTGGGCGGCGGTTTCCCGATCGCGGCTATGCTGACCACCGAAGCGCTGGCCAAGCATCTGGTCGTCGGCACTCACGGCACCACGTATGGCGGCAACCCGTTGGCGTGTGCCGTGGCCGAAGCGGTGATCGACGTGATCAACACCCCTGAGGTGCTGAACGGCGTCAACGCCAAGCACGACAAGTTCAAGACCCGCCTGCAACAGATCGGCGAGAAATACGGCCTGTTCACCCAGGTGCGCGGTCTCGGTCTGCTGATCGGTTGCGTGCTGAGCGATGCCTGGAAAGGCAAGGCCAAGGACATCTTCAACGCCGCTGAACAAGAAGGCCTGATGATTCTGCAGGCCGGCCCGGACGTGATCCGTTTCGCCCCGAGCCTGGTGGTTGAAGACGCGGACATCGACGCCGGTCTGGATCGCTTCGAACGTGCTGCGGCGAAACTGACGCAAGCCTGATTCATGCAAGACCGCCCGGCGTCTGTCGTGATCGACAGGCGCCGGGACCATTTTTCCTGTGCCGGGCCTGCCCGGCATTTTTTTCCCGAGTCGGCGCTTTCGCCGACCTGAAGTAGAGAAAGGAGTGACACCATGCTGGTGATGCGCCCCGCGCAAATGGCTGATCTGGGCGAGGTACAGCGTCTGGCTGCGGACAGCCCGATTGGTGTCACTTCCTTGCCGGATGACGTTGAACGCCTGAGCGACAAGATCGCCGCGAGCGAAGCCTCGTTTGCCGCCGAGGTGAGCTTCAACGGCGAGGAGAGTTATTTCTTCGTCCTCGAAGACACTGCCACCGGCAAATTGGTGGGCTGCTCGGCAATAGTTGCTTCGGCCGGTTATTCCGAGCCGTTCTACAGCTTTCGCAACGAGACCTTCGTGCACGCCTCTCGCGAGCTGAAGATCCACAACAAGATCCACGTCCTCTCGCAATGCCATGACCTGACCGGCAACAGCTTGCTGACCAGTTTCTACGTGCAGCGCGAGCTGGTGGGTTCGCCGTGGTCTGAGCTCAACTCTCGTGGCCGTCTGCTGTTCGTCGCCAGCCACCCTGAGCGCTTCGCCGATTCGGTGGTGACCGAGATCGTCGGTTACAGCGACGAGAACGGCGACTCGCCGTTCTGGGACGCCATCGGTCGCAACTTCTTCGACCTGAACTACGCCGAGGCCGAGCGTCTGTGTGGCCTGAAAAGCCGGACGTTCCTCGCCGAGTTGATGCCGCATTACCCGATCTACGTGCCGCTGCTGCCGGACTCCGCTCAGGAGGCGATGGGCCAGGTGCACCCGCGTGCGCAGATCACCTTCGACATCCTGATGCGCGAAGGCTTCGAGACCGATCACTACATTGACATCTTCGACGGTGGCCCGACTCTGCATGCGCGTGTCTCGGGGATCCGTTCGATCGCCCAGAGCCGCGTGGTGCCGGTGAAACTCGGCGAGCCGGTCAAAGGTGCCGGGCGCCAGTATCTGGTGGCCAACGCCCAGTTGCAGGATTACCGCGCGGTATTGCTTGAGCTGGATTACGCGCCGGGCAAACCGGTGACTCTGGATCTGGAAGCGGCCGAAGCCCTGGGCGTCGGTGAAGGTGCCAGCGTGCGCCTGGTGGCGGTTTAACGCCTTAGCGAGTTTCACGGGTGGCCACGGCGGCCCGTTTGAGGAGATAGCATGATTGTTCGTCCCGTACGCAGCAGCGATTTGTCCGCTCTGATCGACCTGGCCCGCAGCACCGGCACCGGCCTGACCACCTTGCCGGCCAACGAAGAGCGCCTGACCCACCGGGTCGGCTGGGCCGAGAAGACCTTTCGCGGTGAAGCCGGCCGTGGCGACGCGGACTACCTGTTCGTGCTCGAAGACGACAACGGTCGCGTGGTGGGGATTTCCGCCATCGCCGGCGCCGTCGGTCTGCGCGAGCCTTGGTACAACTTCCGCGTCGGCCTGACCGTCAGCGCCTCGCAGGAGCTGAACATC
This sequence comes from Pseudomonas sp. GW456-12-1-14-TSB6, assembly GCF_059424205.1. NCBI lineage: Bacteria > Pseudomonadati > Pseudomonadota > Gammaproteobacteria > Pseudomonadales > Pseudomonadaceae > Pseudomonas > Pseudomonas sp. GW456-12-1-14-TSB6. The sequence goes on along the minus strand of NZ_JBWKZE010000010.1, from coordinate 87,976 downwards.
TATCGCGAGATCCCGACGCTGTTCCTGGCCAACGACCTGACCGGCAACTCCGAGCTGTGCTCGCTGTTCCTGCACGCCGATTACCGCACCGGCCTCAACGGCCGCATGCTGTCCAAGGCGCGGATGCTGTTCATCGCCGAATTCCCGGAGCTGTTCGGCAACAAGATCATTGCCGAGATGCGCGGTGTATCCGATGAAGCCGGTCGTTCGCCGTTCTGGGAAAGCCTGGGCCGTCACTTCTTCAAGATGGAATTCAGCCAGGCCGATTATTTGACCGGTGTCGGCAACAAGGCATTCATTGCCGAACTGATGCCGAAATTCCCGCTGTACACCTGCTTCCTGTCGCCGGACGCGCGCAACGTCATCGGTCAGGTGCACCCGGACACCGAGCCGGCGCTGGCGATGCTCAAGAGTGAAGGCTTCAGCTATCAGGGTTACGTCGACATCTTCGATGCCGGCCCGGCCATCGAGTGCGAGACCAGCAAGATCCGCGCGGTGCGTGACAGCGAAGCGCTGGTGCTGGCCATCGGCACGCCGGGCGACGACGCCACGCCGTTCATCATCCATAACCGCAAACGCGAAGATTGCCGCATCACGGCTGCGCCGGCCCGTCTGGCCGCCGGCACCCTGGTGGTCGATCCGCTGACCGCCAAACGTCTTCAACTCAACGCTGGCGATCAGGTTCGCGCCGTGGCGTTGTCCGCTGCCCGGGAGTCGAAATAATGAATTCGCTATACATCGCAGGTGAGTGGCTGGCCGGTCAGGGCGAGGCCTTTCAATCGTTGAACCCGGTGACCCAGCAAGTGCTGTGGTCGGGGGAGGGCGCCACCGCCGCTCAGGTCGAGTCGGCCGTGCAGGCTGCGCGTCAGGCATTCCCAAGTTGGGCCCGGCGTACCCTGGAAGATCGCATCAGCGTGCTCGAAGCGTTCGCCGCTGCACTGAAAAATCACGCTGACGAACTGGCCCGCACCATCGGTGAGGAAACCGGCAAGCCGCTGTGGGAAGCCGCGACCGAAGTCACCAGCATGGTCAACAAGATCGCGATCTCGGTGCAGAGCTACCGCGAACGTACCGGCGAGAAGAGCGGCCCGTTGGGCGACGCCACCGCCGTATTGCGCCACAAGCCCCACGGCGTGGTCGCGGTGTTCGGCCCTTACAACTTCCCTGGTCATTTGCCGAACGGCCACATCGTGCCGGCGCTGTTGGCCGGTAACAGCGTGCTGTTCAAACCAAGCGAGCTGACCCCGAAAGTCGCCGAGCTGACGGTCAAGTGCTGGATTGAAGCCGGTCTGCCGGCCGGTGTCCTGAACCTGCTGCAAGGCGCCCGCGAAACCGGTATCGCTCTGGCGGCGAACCCGGGCATCGACGGTCTGTTCTTCACCGGTTCCAGCCGTACCGGCAATCACCTGCACCAGCAGTTCGCAGGTCGTCCGGACAAGATCCTCGCGCTGGAAATGGGCGGCAACAATCCGCTGGTGGTCGATCAGGTCGCCGACCTCGACGCAGCGGTGTACACGATCATTCAGTCGGCATTCATTTCCGCCGGCCAGCGTTGCACCTGCGCCCGGCGTCTGCTGGTGCCGCAAGGCGCGTGGGGCGACAGCCTGCTCAAGCGTCTGGTGGAAGTCAGCTCGACCATCGAGGTCGGCGCGTTCGACCAGCAGCCGGCACCATTCATGGGCTCGGTGGTTTCCCTTGGCGCGGCGAAAGCGTTGATGGATGCCCAGGCGCATCTGCTGGCCAATGGCGCAGTGTCGCTGCTGGCGATGACTCAACCGCAGGCGCAGTCGGCGCTGCTGACTCCGGGCATCGTTGATGTGACGGCGGTTGCCGATCGTTCCGACGAAGAACTGTTCGGTCCGCTGCTGCAAGTGATTCGCTACACCGATTTCGAAGCCGCGATTGCCGAAGCCAACAACACCGCGTTTGGCCTGGCCGCTGGCCTGCTGTCGGATTCCGAACAGCGCTACCAGCAGTTCTGGCTGGAAAGCCGTGCCGGGATCGTCAACTGGAACAAGCAACTGACGGGTGCCGCGAGCAGCGCACCGTTCGGCGGTGTCGGCGCTTCGGGCAACCATCGCGCCAGCGCCTACTACGCGGCGGATTACTGCGCATACCCGGTGGCCTCGCTGGAAACCCCGAGCCTGGTGTTGCCGGCGGCCCTGACGCCTGGCGTGAAGATGGTGTGAGGCGCGTCGCGCCTCGATTGCACTCGATTGTTATTTGATGCCTATAAAAACAGATTCTCGTGGAGCCTCGCTGATGAAATCCTATGAAGTCAATTTTGACGGTCTAGTGGGGCCGACCCATAACTACGGTGGTCTGTCCTACGGCAACGTTGCGTCCCAGAGCAACAGCCAGCAATCCTCGAACCCGAAGGAAGCGGCGCTGCAAGGTCTGGCGAAAATGAAAGCGCTGATGGAAATGGGCTTTCAGCAGGGCGTGCTCGCACCGCAGGAGCGCCCGGATGTGGCTGCTCTGCGCCGCCTGGGTTTCAGCGGCACCGACGCTCAGGTGATCGAGCGCGCCGCCAAAGAAGCGATGCCGCTGCTGGTCGCCAGTTGCTCGGCGTCGAGCATGTGGGTGGCCAACGCCGCCACGGTCAGCCCGAGTGCCGACACCGCTGACGGTCGCGTGCATTTCACCGCCGCCAACCTGAACTGCAAATACCACCGCAGCATCGAGCACCCGACCACCAGTCGTGTGCTGGGCGCGATGTTCGCCAACCAGCAACACTTCGCTCACCACGCCGCGTTGCCGGCGGTGGCGCAATTCGGTGACGAAGGCGCAGCGAACCACACGCGTTTCTGCCGTGAGTACGGCGAGGCTGGCGTTGAGTTCTTCGTGTTCGGTCGCAGTGCGTTCGACACCCGCTATCCGGCACCGCAAAAGTATCCGGCGCGCCAGACCCTCGAAGCGTCGCAAGCAGTCGCTCGTTTGCACGGCCTGCGTGACGACGGCGTGGTCTACGCGCAGCAGAACCCGGCGGTGATCGATCAGGGCGTGTTCCACAACGACGTGATCGCGGTGGGCAACGGCGAGGTGCTGTTCTATCACGAGGACGCGTTCCTCGACACCGATCAGATGCTGGCCGAACTGCAAGCCAAACTGGCCAAGGTCGGCGGCAAGTTCCAGTCGGTCTGCGTGCCGCGTTCGGCGGTCACCGTGGATGACGCGGTGCGTTCCTACCTGTTCAACAGTCAGTTGCTGTCGCGCCCTGACGGTTCGATGCTGCTGATCGTGCCGGAAGAGTGCCGTGGCAACGAGCGCGTATGGAATTACCTGCAAGGCCTGACCAGCTCCGGCGGCCTGATCCGTGAAGTGAAAGTCTTCGACCTCAAGCAAAGCATGCAGAACGGCGGTGGCCCGGCGTGCCTGCGACTGCGCGTCGCGCTCAACGAAACCGAGCTGGCGGCCGTCAACCCGGGGGTTATCATGACCGCCCCGTTGTACGGTTCGTTGACCGCATGGGTTGAAAAGCACTACCGCGATCGCCTGACCGAAACTGATCTGGCGGATCCGCAATTGCTGCTTGAATGCCGGACGGCACTGGATGAACTGACGCAAATCCTTAAACTGGGCGCGGTTTATCCATTCCAGATCAATTGATGACCGATACGCCGCCTCGTCGCGGCGAACGGTTCCATCTCCCCAAGAGAGCGTAAAACATGAGCGATTCCCTGCAGCTGATCCTTGAAGACACTGACGGCACGCAACTGCAAACTTCCTGCACCCGCGTCGCGGTCATGTGGCAAGGCAAAGAGCTGTGGATCCAGCAGGACGGCCGCGGCCAACTGTTGATCGGCGTGGACGTCGAAGAGGGCGACGAAGAGTACGCCAACCTGCTGTTGCGCCCATTGGCGACTAATCTGGTAAGTCTGCAACTGGAGATGGAACCGGCTGACCTCGGTGACGATGACGGCCACGTGCACGGCCCGGATTGCAATCACGACCACTAAGGAAACGCTCTATGCTCGCCCTCGGCAAACTGCTTGAACTGACCCTCGCCGGCCGCGAACCGGCGGAGAAGACTCAACTGACTGTCGAAGGCGTGCGCATGCGCTGGTTGAGCGAGGGGGCGCTGGAAGTCCGGCCACCCGAAGCGCGCGACAATGGCCTGGACCTGCTGCTGTCGGCAGGCATCCACGGCAATGAAACGGCACCGATCGAACTGCTCGACCGGCTGCTGCATGACATCGCTCGCGGCGATCTGAAGCCGCGCGCACGTATTCTGTTCCTGTTCGGCAACCCGGAAGCGATTCGCAAGGGCGAGCGTTTCGTCGAGCAGGACGTCAATCGGCTGTTCAATGGCCGTCACGAACAAAGCAGCGGTTCCGAAGCCCTGCGTGCCTGCGAGCTGGAACGGCTGGCGGCAAGTTTCTTCAGCCTTCCTGATCGTCAGCGCCTGCACTACGACCTGCACACCGCGATTCGAGGTTCGAAGATCGAGCAGTTCGCTTTGTATCCGTGGAAGGAAGGTCGCCAGCATTCCCGCCTCGAACTGGCACGCCTGCGCGCCGCCGGCATGGAAGCGGTGCTGCTGCAGAACAAACCGTCGATCGTGTTCAGCTCTTACACCTACGACAAGCTGGGGGCCGAGTCCTTCACCCTGGAACTGGGCAAGGCGCGGCCATTCGGGCAGAACGCCGGGGTCAATGTGTCGCTGCTGGAAACCCGCCTGAAGCAGATCATCGAAGGCACCGAACCGGAGATGGCCGAGCAGGGCCTGGACGGTCTGCAACTGTTCAGCGTGGCCCGGGAAATCATCAAGCACAGCGATGCGTTCCGGCTGAACCTGCCGGCGGACATCGAAAACTTTTCGGAACTGGATGTGGGTTATGTGCTGGCCGAAGACCTGGCCAATACCCGCTGGATCATCGAAGAGCAGGGCGCACGGATCATCTTCCCCAATCCCAAGGTCAAGAACGGCCTGCGAGCGGGCATTCTGATCGTGCCGACCACTGACGAAAATCTTGCCTGATGATCGTTCCCACGCTCCGCGTGGGAATGCAGCCCGGGACGCAGAGCGTCCCAAAGCGGACGCAGAGCGTCCATTGAGGCGTTCCCACGCAGACGGTTCGACGCTTCGATGTGGGAACGATCATTGTGGGGTCAGACCGCTACAGCACGCGGCTCGGTGCGGCGCAACGCTCGCACCTTCTGCAGCGTATCGGCGCAGGTCTTCGCCGCTTCCTGACCCTTGTGCACGAAATGCTCGAAGAAGAACTTCTGGTGCTCTTCGCCGGCATGGAAGTGGTGCGGGGTCAGCGACACCGAGAACACCGGCACTTCGGTTTCCAGTTGCACCTGCATCAGGCCGCTGACCACCGACTGGGCGACGAACTCGTGACGGTAGATCCCGCCGTCCACCACCAGCGCCGCCGCGACGATACCGGCATAACGACCGGTCTTGGCCAGCAGCTTGGCGTGCAGAGGCATTTCAAAGGCGCCGCCGACTTCGAAGAAATCGATGTCCGATTCCTGATAACCCTGAGCGATCATTTCGGCGAGGAAGCCTTTACGGCTCTGGTCGACAATTTCCTTGTGCCAGCAGGCCTGGATGAACGCGACGCGCTCGCCGTGGGTGTGTTTGCTTTTGCTGTCGATAGCGGTGGGTTGCATGTTCTGACTCCTGTTTGTGTGAAAAACAGGGCGTTATGAATCGAAAGGGATTCAAGGGTACGCACGCTCGCGCATACACGGCGGACGGCCCTTTGGCGTCAATCCCGTTCTCTCTTCATCCGGACTGTGACCGTCGGCCCCGGAATCACACCGGGTCTGCTGACCTTGCCGCCGCTCACGGCTTTTGCCGTGCTCGTCACCAAGCGCTCGCGGGCTATGCGCATTGCGCGCAATTACCGCCGGTGGGGAATTGCACCCCGCCCTGAGAACGTTTCGCCGCCCTTTATCGGGCGGCGCAGCGTTTTTAACACAGATTGCCAGGCCGTGCATTGCGCCTTTGTGATGATTGCCATCTGATTATTCGAAGCGTGAAAACGACTTTTCCTTGCGCAAGGGTTGATTAATCCGCGCCATGCCCGCAGTAATTCGTCTTCGAAAAGGGATTTTCCCTGCTGACTTGAGGCCAGGTTCATGAGCGTTATCGATCTTCGCAGCGACACCGTCACTCAACCGACCCCCGCCATGCTCGACGCGATGACCCGCGCCGACACCGGCGATGACGTGTATGGCGAAGATCCGACGGTCAATCGTCTGGAAGCGGAACTGGCAAAACGACTGGGTTTCGCCGCCGCGCTGTTCGTCCCGACCGGCACCATGAGCAATCTGCTGGGCTTGATGGCGCACTGCGAGCGCGGTGACGAATACATCGTCGGTCAACAGGCGCACACCTATAAGTACGAGGGCGGCGGCGCAGCGGTGCTCGGTTCGATCCAGCCGCAGCCGCTGGAAGTGCAGGCCGATGGCTCGCTGGACCTGGATCAGGCGGCAGCGGCGATCAAGCCTGATGACTTCCACTTCGCCCGCACCCGCCTGCTGGCGCTGGAAAACACCATGCAGGGCAAAGTGCTGCCGCTGGAATATCTGGCCCGGGCCCGTCAGTTCACTCAGGACAATGGCCTGCAACTGCATCTGGACGGCGCGCGGCTGTATAACGCGGCGGTCAAGCTCGGAGTCGATGCCCGGGAAATCACCCAGTATTTCGATTCGGTCTCGGTGTGCCTGTCCAAAGGCCTCGGCGCGCCGGTCGGTTCAGTGCTGTGCGGTTCGTCGGCGTTGATTGCAAAGGCCCGGCGCCTGCGCAAAATGGTCGGTGGCGGCATGCGTCAGGCCGGACTGCTGGCGGCGGCGGGGCTGTATGCGCTGGATCACAATGTGGAGCGTCTGGCCGACGACCATGCCAACGCGCAGTTGCTGGCCGAAGGCCTGCGCGAGGCCGGTTTCAGTGTCGAGCCGGTGCAGACCAACATGGTTTACGTGCAGATGGGCGACCGCGCCGAGGCGATCAAGGCCTTTGCCGCCGAGCGCGGGATCAAATTGAGCGCTGCCGCCCGTCTGCGGATGGTCACGCACATGGACGTCAATCGCTCGCAAATCGAGCAAGTGATCGCGACATTCGTCGAGTTTTCGCGCAAGTGACAGCGTTAGCGGCCCAATTGACCGTTTCTATCGTATAAACACGCTGTACCCCGCGCGCAGGGCCGATATAATGCGGCCCTTTGCCGTCGTTTCGTCTGTTGACGTTTCGTACAGGCCTTTGGCCGCAGCCTCCGTGGAAGAACCTAATGAAAAGCGCAGAAATCCGTGAAGCCTTCCTTCGCTTCTTCGAAGAGCAAGGCCACACCCGTGTAGCCTCCAGCTCTTTGATTCCGGGCAACGACCCCACCCTGCTGTTCACCAACGCGGGGATGAACCAGTTCAAGGACTGCTTCCTGGGCCAGGAAAAGCGCGCGTACACCCGCGCCGTCTCCAGCCAGAAATGCGTGCGCGCCGGCGGCAAGCACAATGACCTGGAAAACGTCGGTTACACCGCCCGTCACCACACCTTCTTCGAAATGCTGGGTAACTTCAGCTTCGGCGACTACTTCAAGCGTGATGCCATAACCTACGCCTGGAACTTCCTGACCTCCGAGAAGTGGCTGAACCTGCCGAAGGAAAAACTGTGGGTCACCGTCTACGCCAGCGATGACGAGGCCTACGACATCTGGACCAAGGAAGTCGGTGTGCCGGCCGAGCGCATGGTGCGCATCGGCGACAACAAGGGCGCGCCTTACGCCTCCGACAACTTCTGGACCATGGGCGATACCGGCCCGTGCGGTCCTTGCACCGAGATTTTCTACGATCACGGCGCCGACATCTGGGGTGGCCCGCCGGGCTCGCCGGAAGAAGACGGCGACCGTTACATCGAAATCTGGAACAACGTGTTCATGCAGTTCAACCGCACCGCCGACGGCGTGTTGCACCCGCTGCCAGCCCCGTCGGTGGACACCGGCATGGGTCTTGAGCGGATCAGTGCCGTGTTGCAGCACGTTCACTCGAACTATGAAATCGACCTGTTCCAGAGCCTGCTGGCCGCATCGGCCAAGGCCATCGGCTGCAGCAACGACAACCAGGCGTCCCTGAAAGTCGTGGCGGACCACATCCGTTCCTGCGGCTTCCTGATTGCCGACGGCGTACTGCCGTCCAACGAAGGTCGCGGTTATGTGCTGCGCCGGATCATCCGTCGCGCCTGCCGTCACGGTAACAAGCTGGGCGCCAAGGGCAGCTTCTTCTACCAGATCGTTGCCGCTCTCGTGGCCGAGATGGGCGAAGCGTTCCCGGAACTGAAATCCCAGCAGGCGCACATCGAACGCGTACTGAAAGCCGAAGAAGAGCAATTCGCCAAGACCCTGGAGCAGGGCCTGAAAATCCTCGAGCAGGATCTGGCCGAGCTCAAAGGCGACGTGGTGCCGGGCGACGTGGTGTTCAAACTCTACGACACCTACGGTTTCCCGATGGACCTGACCGCAGACATCGCCCGCGAGCGCAGCCTGACCATCGACGAAGCCGGCTTCGAGCGTGAAATGGAAGCCCAGCGCGTCCGTGCACGTTCCGCCAGCTCGTTCGGTCTGGACTACAACAGCCTGGTCAAGGTTGACGTCGACACCGAGTTCACCGGTTATCACGCCACCAGCGGTTCGGCGAAAGTCGTTGCTCTCTATAAAGATGGCCAGTCCGTGGACGTCTTGAGTGAAGGACAGGAAGGCGTTGTGGTGCTGAACCAAACGCCGTTCTACGCCGAATCCGGCGGCCAGGTCGGCGATTGCGGTTACCTGCAGGCCGGCAACAGCCGTTTCGACGTGCGCGACACCACCAAGACCGGCGGCGCGTTCCTGCACCACGGTGTACTGGCGTCGGGCAGCCTGATCGTTGGCGCACCGGTGGAAACCCACGTCGAGGCCGACGTGCGTCACGCCACTTCGCTGAACCACTCGGCCACTCACTTGCTGCACGCTGCGCTGCGCAAAGTGCTGGGCGACCACGTTCAACAGAAGGGCTCGCTGGTCGACAGTCAGCGCCTGCGTTTCGACTTCAGTCACTTCGAAGCGATCAAGCCTGAGCAGATCAAGGCGCTGGAAGACATCGTCAACGCCGAGATCCGCAAGAACTCCGCCGTTGAAACCGAAGAAACCGACATCGAAACCGCCAAGCAGAAAGGCGCGATGGCGCTGTTCGGCGAGAAGTACGGCGACAACGTGCGCGTGCTGAGCATGGGCGGTGATTTCTCCGTCGAGCTGTGCGGCGGTATCCACGCCAACCGTACCGGCGACATCGGCCTGCTGAAAATCATCAGCGAAGGCGGTGTGGCATCGGGCGTGCGTCGTATCGAAGCGGTCACTGGCGCTGCGGCGCTGGCTTACTTGAACGCTGCTGAAGAACAACTCAAGGAAGCGGCCAGCCTGGTCAAGGGCAGCCGCGACAACCTGATCGACAAGCTGTCGGCGGTGCTGGAGCGCAACCGTGCGCTTGAAAAGCAGCTCGAGCAGTTGCAGGCCAAGGCCGCTGCCGCTGCCGGCGACGATCTGTCGGCTTCGGCTGTGGACGTCAAGGGCGTGAAAGTGCTGGCCGTGCGTCTGGATGGTCAGGACGGCAAGGCGCTGCTGGCGCTGGTCGATCAGCTGAAAAACAAACTCGGCCGCGCAGTGATCCTGCTCGGCAGTGTCCATGAGGAAAAGGTCGTACTGGTTGCAGGTGTAACCAAGGACCTGACTGGCCAACTCAAAGCCGGTGATTTGATGAAACAGGCTGCTGCGGCAGTGGGCGGGAAGGGCGGTGGTCGTCCGGACATGGCGCAGGGCGGCGGTGTCGACGCCGGCGCACTGGATGGCGCACTGGCGCTGACCGTTCCATTCGTCGAGCAGGGTTTATAAGACGGCCCGTCGGGCCCGCAGTCTAGTGGCGGGCCCGGCGGCTGTTCGAGTGATTATTGGGCGCCCTTCATGGGCAGAGGCGGCTTTGAAATGGCTTTGATCGTACAGAAATTTGGAGGCACCTCGGTCGGCACTGTCGAGAGAATCGAGCAGGTCGCCGACAAGGTTAAGAAATTCCGCGATGCCGGCGATGACCTGGTGGTTGTGCTGTCTGCAATGAGCGGCGAGACCAACCGTCTGATCGATCTGGCCAAGCAAATCAGTGGCGAAGATCAACCGGTTCCGCGTGAACTGGACGTGATCGTTTCCACCGGTGAGCAGGTGACGATCGCCCTGTTGGCCATGGCGCTGATCAAGCGCGGTGTGCCGGCGGTGTCGTACACCGGCAACCAGGTGCGGATCCTGACGGACAGCGCGCACAATAAAGCGCGTATCTTGCAGATCGATGACCAGAAGATTCGCGGTGACCTGAAAGCAGGTCGCGTGGTGGTGGTCGCCGGTTTCCAGGGCGTCGACGAGCACGGCAACATCACGACCTTGGGTCGTGGCGGTTCCGACACCACCGGCGTGGCGCTGGCCGCTGCGCTGAAGGCTGATGAGTGCCAGATCTACACCGACGTCGATGGTGTCTATACCACTGACCCGCGCGTGGTATCGGTTGCTCAGCGTCTGGACAAGATCACCTTCGAAGAGATGCTGGAAATGGCCAGCCTCGGTTCCAAGGTGCTGCAGATCCGCGCGGTGGAATTCGCCGGCAAGTACAACGTTCCGCTGCGCGTACTGCACAGCTTCAAGGAGGGTCCGGGCACCCTCATTACTATTGATGAAGAGGAAACCATGGAACAGCCGATCATTTCCGGCATCGCTTTCAACCGCGATGAAGCCAAGCTGACCATCCGTGGCGTGCCAGACACCCCGGGCGTGGCGTTCAAGATTCTCGGCCCGATCAGTGCCGCGAACATCGAAGTCGACATGATCGTGCAGAACGTCGCGCACGATAACACCACCGACTTCACCTTCACCGTGCACCGCAACGACTACCAGTCCGCGCAAACCGTGCTGGAAAACACCGCTCGCGAGATCGGTGCCCGTGAAGTGGTGGGTGACACCAAGATTGCCAAAGTCTCGATCGTCGGCGTCGGCATGCGTTCCCACGCAGGCGTGGCCAGCCGCATGTTTGAATCCCTGGCAAAGGAAAGTATCAACATCCAGATGATCTCGACCTCGGAAATCAAGGTTTCCGTGGTGATCGAAGAGAAGTACCTGGAACTGGCCGTGCGCGCCCTGCACACGGCTTTCGAGCTCGACGCTCCGGCCCGTCAGGGCGAGTGATGCGTTGTCTGAAGGGCGCGGTCTGACCGCGCCCTTTATTTTTTGAATGGCGCGAGCCCCCGAACTGTTCTTTTGCTCGCGCTGGTCAATACTCAGGCATGTAGGGCTACGATCGCTCCGGTTGTAGGTCGGGTGCCTTTTTTTTGCAGACTGTTGTCCCTGAAATGATTCGCGTGAGGAGAAAGGTATGCTGATTCTGACTCGTCGGTGCGCAGAAAGCCTGATTATCGGTGATGGCGAAATCACCGTGACCGTGCTCGGCGTCAAAGGAAATCAAGTGCGTATCGGCGTCAATGCCCCGAAAGAGGTGGCCGTGCACCGTGAAGAAATCTATCTGCGTATAAAGAAAGAGAAGGACGAAGAACCAAGCCATTAATTTTTATCGATTTTTATGTTTGCAAACGGGGAAGAAGGTGGTTAATATACGCCCCGTGTTGCGGAGAGCTGGCCGAGTGGCCGAAGGCGCTCCCCTGCTAAGGGAGTACACCTCAAAAGGGTGTCGGGGGTTCGAATCCCCCGTTCTCCGCCATTATTTGCTTAGTACGTTGTAATCTGGCTTTTTCTGTAAGTTGTTGAAATTTATAGAAAAAGTGGTTGGAATAGAGATTAGACGGGCTATAATGCGGCGCAACAAATGCACTCGTAGCTCAGCTGGATAGAGTACTCGGCTACGAACCGAGCGGTCACAGGTTCGAATCCTGTCGAGTGCACCATTTAAGAGTTAATTGCAGCAATGCAGATAACTTGGTTACAGCCAGTTGTGGTCTGGTCTAAAAACACAAATTGCACTCGTAGCTCAGCTGGATAGAGTACTCGGCTACGAACCGAGCGGTCACAGGTTCGAATCCTGTCGAGTGCACCA
>NZ_JBWKZE010000010.1:0-75816 GCF_059424205.1 Pseudomonas sp. GW456-12-1-14-TSB6 | reverse complement strand
CCATATACCGAAAAGCCCGCGTTTAACGCGGGCTTTTTGCTGTCCTGGATTTGGCTTTTCCTGTCACGCATCCTTTTTCATCAAAATCGATTTGAGCACTGCGCCCTCGCTTGAGGTCGTAACGATAACTCGTTGCCGAATTGCGGATGCTCACCTTGTCGGGTTTGCCCAAAGCGCTTTCAACATCCTGTTGGCTCATGCCGGCGATGATTCGTTGATTGATGATTGCTTCACGCTTTTGTCGCGCGTCGATCAGATCTCCGCATTTGTCCTGGGTGCGCCCGACGACGGCCATTTCTCGCTTTCTGATATTCATACCGGATATTTCTTCATGCCGGGCTTCGGGTATCAGGGTGACTGTCGAGCCAGGGGAGTAGGGGTGAACTTCCTGCAATGAAAGGTGCTCATCGTTCGCGCAGCTCAATGTGGTGAACGTGACGCTGCCATCGGAAGCTTCGCAGCGATGAAGTGTCGTTGCGCTCCCGATGGTGGGCAGGCAGAGCAGGGCGGTCAGCATGAATCGGGATGTTTTCGATGGCATTCGGCGTCCTCCATGACGATCCTTCTCAAGCGTAGCTGGCAGTTTTTTCAGCGCCGGTGTGTTTTCTTTTCAGAATGAGTCGTCGCAGTGTGAAGGATCAGGACAGTGCTTAGCTTTGTCTCGCAAGCGCTTGTTTCAGCCACGATTTTTTAACGTTTAAAACCGTCAGGCGGTGTATCATTGCGCCCGTCAGCCCCGCCGGGGCTTATGGAAAACCTCCATGGACTTACCCAGTAGTTATTCAGTAACCCGTTTTACCAATCATGAATTGACTGATTGATCCTTCCGGCGTGCCCCGCTGCTGGGAGTGGAGTTCGCCTATGTCCGAAATCGAAGTAAAGAAAACACAGGAAAGCCTGCAGGATCGCCTGGCTCAGGTCGTCGAGCTGCTGCAGCGCCAGCGGGTCGTCGAAGACCTGACTCATCGCCAGGAAGGCCCGCATCATGATCGGGTCGAGAACCTGGTCCACCGGCAAAACCTCGTCGAGCTGCAACGCAAGCTCGATGATCTGCACTCCGCCGACGTCGCCTACATTCTTGAAGCCCTGCCGCTGGACGATCGTCTGACGCTCTGGCAACTGGTCAAGGCCGATCGCGACGGCGACATTCTTCTCGAAGTATCCGATTCCGTCCGTGAAACGCTGATCGCCGACATGGACGATCACGAGCTCCTGGCTGCCGCCAAGGACATGGATGCCGACGAACTTGCTGACCTGGCCTCCGAGCTGCCGCGAGACGTCGTCCATGAGCTGATGGAGACTCTGGACCAGCAGCAACGCGAACGTGTGCGTTCGGCTCTCTCCTATGACGAGGAGCAGGTCGGTGCGCTGATGGACTTCGAGATGGTGACCATCCGTGAGGATGTCAGTCTTGAAGTGGTTCTGCGTTACCTGCGTCGTCTGAAAGAGCTGCCGGGCCATACCGACAAACTGTTCGTGGTCGATTACGACGGTGTGCTCAAGGGCGTGCTGCCGATCAAGCGTTTGCTGGTCAATGATCCGGAGAAACAGGTTTCCGAAGTCATGGCGAGTGACCCGGTGAGTTTCCACCCGGACGAAGACGCCTACGACGCCGCTCAGGCGTTCGAACGTTACGACTTGATCTCGGCCCCGGTGGTCGACAAGAACGGCAAGCTGATCGGCCGTCTGACCATCGACGAAATGGTCGACCTGATTCGTGAAGAGAGCGAAAGCGAAGTCCTCAATATGGCGGGTCTGCGTGAAGAGGAAGACATCTTCGCCTCCGTCTGGAAGTCCCTGCGCAACCGTTGGGCGTGGCTGGCGATCAACCTGATCACGGCGTTCGTCGCATCGCGGGTGATCGGCCTGTTCGAAGGTTCGATCGAGAAGCTGGTGGCCTTGGCAGCGCTGATGCCGATCGTGGCGGGCATCGGCGGTAACTCCGGCAACCAGACGATTACCATGATCGTTCGCGCCATGGCCCTCGATCAGGTCAGCACTGGCAATACCTCGCGCCTGATGCGCAAAGAGCTGGCCGTTGCGTTGATCAACGGTTTGGTCTGGGGCGGGGTGATCGGTGTGGTCGCTTACTTGCTCTATGGCAGCTGGTCGCTGGGTGTGGTCATGACGGCCGCCATGACATTGAACCTGCTGCTGGCAGCGTTGATGGGGGTGTTGATCCCGATGACCCTGGCCAAGATGGGGCGCGATCCGGCGATGGGCGCCAGCGTGATGATCACGGCCATGACCGACAGTGGTGGCTTCTTCATCTTCCTGGGGTTGGCGACGATCTTCCTGCTCTGACCGACAGTATTGAAACAGCCCGCCGATTGGCGGGCTTTTTTTCGTCCATGAAAAGCCGAATTGCGGGCAAAAAAAAGCCAGCATTCATGCTGGCTTGAGGTGTTCGGTGTGGCTCAGGATGCGTCTGCGGCCATTTCGGCGTCGTGGGCGATCAGAGAAACCAGTGCGTTCTGCTGGCGATGGGAGAGTTGGCGGAAGCGTTGCAGCAACTCGCGTTCGTGCAGCGACAGCTCCGGGCTGTCCAGGCGCATGCTCAGCTCTTCGCCCAGTGCACCTTCCTGAATAAGACTCTGCTCAAGGCGCGCAATGATCTCGGAGTTCATGCTGCGATGATGATTGCGAGCCACCTCGGCAATGCGTTCACGCATTCCGTCTGGCAGACGTACGACGAACTTGTCAGCCGTACGGCTGGAATAAATTGCCTGTTTCAATGGGCGCATATATTTAACCGGTTAGTTCAGGGGAGCGGTTCTCGGGATTGGCCGCAGGATGTGTTCTAGGACAAGCATCCGCGCCAAATGGTTCAACCTGAATTGTTAAGAGGCGCGCATCATGCCTCAAAATTGCCAGATCATTGGCGTCAATTCTGTGACAAATATTGATCCGGGTAAAGGCGTAATGCCAGCACCAATTATCAGAAATGCGGACTGGTTTGAAAAGAAAGCATCTGCCCGTATTGCTGACCGCGTCCTGAAACACGTCGTCTGATGCCCGAAGACGTCAGAACGTGCATGCTATGCAGGTTGAATCGTTGTTCCTTACCTTGTACAGGATAGTGGCAAATGGCCGATTTACTAGGGGCAAATGTCCGCCGGAGGGCGTTTTCAGGATGGATGGCAGGCTGATTTACCTCATGGGACCTTCCGGCTCCGGCAAGGACAGTCTGATCGAGGCAGCGCGTGAGCCTTTAAGGGCGTTGAACTGCGAAATCATCAGGCGAGTGATCACCCGTTCGGCCGAATCCGTGGGTGAGGATGCAATCGGTGTGGCGCCGCAGGAGTTCGAGCGACGTCAGCGTGCCGGCGAGTTTTCACTGGCGTGGCAGGCTAACGGTCTCGCCTACGGCATTCCGGTGGAAATGGATCAATGGCTGAAAACCGGCAAACACGTCCTGGTAAACGGCTCTCGGGCAAACCTTCGACAAGCGCTGGAAAGTTACCCGACTTTGGTGCCGGTGTTGCTGACAGTTCGGGAGGATGTTCTGCGTGAGCGCCTGCTCCGGCGTGGCCGGGAGACGCTTGACCAGATCGATGCGAGGCTGGCGCGCAATACGCTGTTCAAGGACAGGCGTTCAACTGATAGTCCTGTGCACCTGATCGACAACTCGGGCGCTCTGGCCGATGCAGTCAATCATCTGCTGGAGCTGGTCAGGTTCAGCGCAATACCGGGTCAAACTTGATCTTGCGCCCGGCCACCAGTGCCAATACGAACAGCGCCGAAAAGACGCCGCAACCGATCAGGGGCAGGGATATTTCGGTTTCCTCGAACAGCGAAAAATGCCCGAGGCCACTCAATAAGGCGAGGATCAGAAATCCTGCAGCTGACTTGGACATGCTGTACTCCTGAAGATATTTCAAAAAACCAGACGTTCAGTCGAATGCGTCGGCAACGCCTGTTCAGACTCGCTGACTGCTTGCGGGGCAAAGCTCTTATCGCTCAACACCGCCCATTGCGGCGCCTTCTGCACTTGCAGGTAGTGCGGCATGCGTCCGGCCACTTTTTCGTTATCCGCGGGGGCGAAGTGAAAGCCGACCAGAACGGCCAATGCGATTGCATTTGCGAACACGAGGGCGCTGTTCATGAGACGAGTCTCCGATTGTTCTTGTATAAGAACCGGTAAAGCAGCCGTCGTGCCAATAGTCTAACCGCTGTTAAGTCCTTTAAAAACAAGCATTTAACAGGGTTTTTCGGATGTGCCGCATTGCATTTTGCAATGGTGGCTTTTTGCGGCGATGCAAATTGCACGGTAAAACGTCCGGCACCCTTGCAAGGCGCCTGCCTACACTTAAAAAGCCCTGCGGACGACATGACAAAACAGGGCCCGGCCGTTAACATGCACGCCGTCTGTCGCACCGACAGATTTGTGTCCCAGTAGCTCAATTGGATAGAGCATCCCCCTCCTAAGGGGAAGGTTGGCAGTTCGAACCTGCCCTGGGACACCATCTATTGAAAAAGCCCCGCGCAGAGTGATCTGGCGGGGCTTTTTTTGTCGCGAGTTTACAAGCGGAAGCGACTGACCAGGGTGTTGAACGACGCCGCCAGGTTGGACAGTTCCTGGGTCGAGGCGCTGGTCTGATGCGCGCCTGCCGCCGTCTGGGTGGAGAGATCCTGGATGTTGACCAGATTTCGGTCCACTTCCCGAGCTACGTGTGCCTGTTCTTCCGAGGCTGTGGCGATGACGAGGTTGCGATCATTGATCTGCGAGATGCCGTCGGCGATCAGCTCCAATGCCTGGCCGGTCGCTTGCGCCAGTGACTGGGTTTCGCTGACCAGCGCCTGGCTTTTGCCCATGGCGCCGACGGCTTCGTCTGCACTGTTGCGAACGTCGTTGATCATGCCTTCGATTTCCCCCGTCGAAGCCTGGGTTCTTGCCGCCAGGGCTCGTACCTCGTCGGCGACCACGGCAAAACCTCGACCTTGCTCACCCGCGCGCGCAGCCTCGATGGCGGCGTTAAGCGCCAGCAGATTGGTTTGCTCGGCAATCCCCCGGATCACATCGAGAACTTTGCCGATGTCTCGAACTTTCTCCGCCAGATCCTTGACCATGGTGGTGGAGGTGGCGATTTCCGTGGTTGCATGGTTGATCGCGGCAACGGCGTTTCGCGCTTGATCGCGTCCGTTACTGGCTTCCCGGCTGGTGGTCTGGGAGGCCTCGGAGGTGGATACCGCATTGCGCGCAACTTCCTCCACGGCGGAGGTCATTTCCGTGACAGCCGTCGCTGCCTGCTGGATCTCGTCGTTCTGACGAATCAGTCCGCGGCTTCCATTGTCAGTGACGGCGGTGAGTTCTTCGGCAGCGGAAGCCAGTTGATCCGCCGCGCTGGCAATCTGCTGAATGGTGCTTTTCAGACTGCCCTGCATCTCGGCCAGGGCCGTGAGCAACTGGCCGGCCTCGTCGCGGCCGGTGCTGACGATGTTTTGAGTCAAGTCGCCCCCAGCGATGCTTCGGGCGCTTTCAACGGCTTTGGAGATGGGGCGGCTGATCAGTCGGCTGATGAACAGGCCGAGCAAAATCGCGGCAACAAAGGCCAGCACGATGCCGATGTACAGCGAGGTCTTGGCGGAGGACTCCGTCAGAACCGATCGTTTTGCGGCTTCGCTGACCTGCATGTCGTTGGAGTTGGTCATGATGGTCAATTCATCCATGACGACGCGATAGTTTTTCTGCAGGTCGCCGAGCAGCAGTTCGCGACCATTTTCCAGGTCGCCGGCCTTCATCAGGGTCAGATACCTTTGCACGATCGCCTGGTAAACGGGCCAGGCTTTCTCCATCCGGTCGCCCGCCGCACGTTCGTCGTCGGCAAGCTCGGTTTTCCGGTATTCGGCAAAGGCTTTTTCGCTCGCCAACTGGTTGGCGCTCATCGAGGCGAGAAATTCGTCTTTGGTGCTCTGGGGCAGGTTGGCGGCAGTGGCGACGTAAAGCCGATACATGTCACGGGTCTGTCCGACAGCCTTGATTTTGGTCTGCGCAATGTTGGCGACGGCGACGAGGTTGTTACCGAACACCGATCTGAGGCTTGTCGAGAGTTCGGTCACTCCCCGGCTTCCCAGCAGGCCCACCCCCAGGGTGATGAAGGCGCACGCCGCGAAGGCCGTGATCAATTTCGTGGAAAGTCTTGCGTCATTCAACCAACTCATAAGGGGCATCCTGCTGACATGTGGGGGCGGGTCAATATCGAGCGCAGCTCGTAAGCAAATGGCTTGTCGTCGTACATCTTTCGGCTGCGGAGTCCACAACTGTAGGGTTACCAGTTGTTTCTTATTTAAATATATTCCGCATTAAACACCCTTGTAACCAGCGTTTTAGAGCATTCAGCACATACATACAAAAGATGGCACTTGGCCTTTTATATTTATTGCCAAGTGTTACATTGTGTGGAATATTCCAAAAAATACGTACGACATCGTACCTCTTCGTCCTTGTCGCTCAAGATGACGAGGACACTGTGTTCGTGATTTCCAGAACCGTGAAAAAAAGAACGAAGCAGCCTAGGGTAGGACTCATGTCGCGTCGCATTGATAAAGGGAAATGCAAGGGGTACGCCTTTGCCGGATGGGTCACACTGTTGATCGCCACGGCCGGGGCAGCGCATGGCGAGGGGCTCGACAGCACCGCGTCGGTGGGCAAGCGTCTGGCGGTAGCGGCTGACTGTGTGGCTTGCCACACGGCGCCAGGCGGCAAGGCTTTTGCGGGCGGCTATCCGCTCAGCTCACCGATGGGCACCATTTATTCGACCAACATCACGCCTTCGAAAACGGCGGGCATCGGCAATTACACCTCAGAGCAATTCGCCCGTGCGGTGCGTGGCGGGGTGGCGGCCGATGGCACTCGGCTTTACCCGGCGATGCCCTACACCTCTTATTCGAAGATGACCGACAGCGACATTGCTGCGCTCTACGACTACTTCATGCATGAAGTGGCGCCGGTCGATACGCCGAACCAGAAAACCGCTCTGGATTTCCCGTTCAATATTCGTGCATCGATGATTGGCTGGAACGCGCTGTTCCACAGCAAGACACGCTTCACGCCGGATCCGGCCAAGTCTGCCGAGGTCAACCGTGGCGACTATCTGGTCAACGGCCTGGCTCACTGCGATACCTGCCATACACCGCGCAATGTCCTGATGGCTGCCGACAGCGCAAAACCGTTGGCCGGCGGATCACTGGGCAGTTGGTATGCCCCCAATATCACTTCCGACAAAGTCAGCGGCATCGGTGCCTGGTCGAGCGACGAGATCGTGGCCTATCTGCGTACCGGTCACGTCGAGGGCAAGGCCCAGGCGGCAGGCCCAATGGCCGAAGCGGTGGAGAACAGTCTGCAGCATCTGAGCGATGTGGATCTCAAGGCCATCGCGGCCTATCTGCTGCAGACGGCGCCGATCAACAACGGGGAAACCAAAGCCCGCCACGAGTACGGTCAGGCCTCGGTCGATGAATTGACGCTGCGCGGAGGCAAACCGGGGGATAACCCGGGCTGGCACATATTCAGTGGCACTTGCGCCAACTGCCATCAGCCGAACGGTCAAGGCACGCGGGAATACCCATCGCTGTTTCACAACACCGCCACCAGTCGCAGCGACAACCTGATCGCGACCATCGTGTATGGCGTGCATCGTGAAGTCGACGGTGTGGCCATCGACATGCCGGGCTTCGGCCCGGACGCGTTGTTCACCGATCGCCTGAACGACCAGCAGATTGCCGACGTCAGCAACTACGTGCTGTCGCGCTACGGCAATGCCGACACGGTTGTCACCGCCGCCGATGTGGCACAGCTACGCAACGGTGGGCCCCAGGCGCCACTGGCAGTAATGGCGAAGTTTACGACCCCGGTCATCATTCTCGTGTGCTTGTTGATCGGCCTGGGCGCATGGGCCTTGATTGCACGTCGGCGCAAGGAGGCCTGAGCAATGGACACTTCAATGACGCAAAAACACGAAAAAACTCAAACCGAAAGCTCGGCCGGGCTCACTCGCCGCAATCTGTTGCGCGGTTCCGTGACGCTGGGCCTGGCCGCGATGATCGGCAGTGCGCTGCCCTGGCAGTCGGTGCTGGCAGCCCAGGTATCGAGCGACGATTTCATTGCGCTGTCGCAGTTTCTGGTCAGCCGTGCGGTCAATCCGGTTCTGGCCGGTCGTTATTACGCTGCGCTGGACAAGCGCGCGCCGAATTTCTCGACCAACGTGATTGCCTTGAAGCAATTGATCGGCGCACAGGGTTACAAGCATGTCGATGAATACCTGGCGCAGCCGAATCCGGATCCGTCGCTGCGGGCCACGGCCACCAGCATCATTTCTGCCTGGTATCTGGGCATCGTCGGTGAGCCGGCGGATGCGGAGCTGATCAGCTATTCCCTCGCCATGATGTATCAGCCCACTCACGGCATTCTCATCATTCCAACCTACGGTGGCGGCCCGGATTCATGGGGTCCCAAACCAGCAGTCATTCAGGACTCGACAGTATGAGCAGCGATCAATTCGACGCCGATGTGGTGATCATCGGTTCCGGTGTCATGGGCGGTCTGATCGCCACGGGCCTGGCCAAAGCGAACAAGTCGGTGATCGTGCTCGAGGCCGGTCCCCGGGTGAATCGCCGTGATGTGGTGGAAACATTCCGCAATGCCCCGGTAAAACTCTCGCTGGCCAATGCCAAGCTGCAGGGCGCCGGGTCGCCCTATCCGAGCCTGCCTCACGCGCCCTCTACCTATGGCGACTATCTGCAGCAGGTAGGGCCAGTGAAATACAACACTTCTTACTTGCGTGTGGTGGGCGGCACCACCTGGCACTTCGGTTCCTCGCTGTGGCGCATGCTGCCCAACGATTTTCGTCTCAAGTCGTTGTATGGCCGTGGTCGTGACTGGCCGATCAGTTATGACGAACTGGAACCGTATTACGCTCGGGCTGAAATCGAACTGGGCGTTTCCGGTGTCGACGGCCAGGACGAAAGCGGGCAGGGCGGGGACGCCTATCCGCCGCGCTCGATTCCCTATCCGATGGAGGGCCTTAAACCGAGCTACATGTTCAAGCGCCTTTCCGAATTGCTCAGCAAGGGTGGGTATAACCCGATCCTCGAGCCGAATGGCCGGGCGACCCGCCCCTATGGCAAGCGGCCTCCCTGTGCCGGCAACAACAACTGCAACCCGGTGTGCCCGATCGCGGCCAAGTACGACGGTTCGATGCATATCGATGAAGCCGAGCGCCATGGCGCCAAGGTGCTGGACAACTCTGTCGTCTACAAGATCGAGGCGGGCGACGACGGCAAGATCACCGCGATCTGGTACATGCGCCCCGACAAGACCAAACACAAACTGACCGCCCGTGCCTTTGTACTGGCGGCGTACGGTATCGAGTCGCCGAAGCTGCTGTTGATGTCGACCTCGGAAAAGTACCCGAACGGGATTGCCAACTCCTCGGATCAGGTCGGGCGCAACCTGATGGACCACACCGGCATCAGCATGAACGTCATGACCAAGGAAGACATGTGGCCGGGCGAAGGGCCGACGCAATTGCTGGTCTATCTGAACAGCCGCGATGGCGCGTTCCGCAACGATTATCCGAGCTACAAGATCAAGGTGCGCAACACCGTGCCGACGTCGCAGATCACCTCGAACCTGATCGCCAAAGGCGTGCTGGGCTCGAAGCTCGATGAGCAGATCCGCCTGCAATCGGCGCGCTCTCTGAACTGGGCCGTCGACTTCGAAACCCTGCCACTGCCGGAGAATCGGGTCACCCCGAGCAAGACCAAGTTCGACGCCATCGGTCTGCCGGTTCCCGAGATCTACTACAGCGTTCCCGACTACTGGCACGCCGGCAAAGAGAAGGCTCTGGAGGACTTCAAACAGTTTGCGAAACTGCTCGACGCCGACATCCTCAGCACCGACACGGGCTTCCAGAACCGTCAGCACATCATGGGCACCACCATCATGGGCGATGACCCAAAAGACTCGGTGGTGGACCGCGATTGCCGCAGTCACGACCATTCCAACCTGTTCATCGCAGGCACGAGCGTCATGCCATCGTCCTCCTGCGTGAACCCGACGCTGACAGGTGCGGCATTGAGTATCCGGATTGCCGATGTGTTGGTGGCGGAGGTCTGAGAAGCGCCCTGAAGTGAAAAGCCCCACGCAGAGAAATCTGGTGGGGCTTTTTTGTATTTCGAAAGGCGCGAAGCTTTAGAAATTATCAGCTCCGCCTTCGGTTTTGCCGACTGACGTGCTGACCTGGGTGATATGTCGGCGCCCGTTCACTGAATAACTGCGCTGCGGATCTTCGGACTCCGGCTTGCGCATCAACAGTACCGCAGGAAGACCGTTTTTTTCGTCGTAGGTACCGAACCAGTTGATCAGTCGTGCGACATAACAATCATCACCAATGATCACGGGGAAGTCGGCGACAGGTTCGATCGCGTAGTAGCTCGCACCGTAGCCGTAGTACTCCTCACTGTCCTTGGCGGTTTTGGGGATGGGACAGAGCGGTTTTTTCTGCTGTCCCGTCATCCCCGCATTTGCGTCCAGACCGGTCACAGCTTTGGTGAGCACCTTCTGCAGGGACGGTTCCAGTTCGTAGGCTTTATCGCTGTCCTCGATGTACTGAGTGTGTGGAACCTTCAGTTGGTAGTCATAGCGCACGCTGACTGTCGGCACTTGCCTGTTGACCTTCAGAGGATTGAGCAGATAGACCTGATCTTCGCCGTAGCTGCCGTTCTGGTAGGCGAAATAGATTTTTCCGCGAGCACCGATCAGGTACACGGCCTGATTGGCACCGCGGTCATTGGTATAGAAAAGGACGCTGTCGTTACTGTTCTGAGGGACGAACTCAGCAGTTCTCCTGATAAATCTGCCGTCACTCCGACGCCAGGTTTCCGTGTAATGAAACATCCCGGTGCCGCCGGAGTAGGTTTCCACGATGAGATCGCGCTGACCGTCCCCATCCAGATCCATCAGGGTGTAAGAGGTTTGGCCGGACTCTGCGGCTCCCTTGATGTCGGATGCTTGCAGTGCTTTCCACTCGTCTTGCGTGACATCTTTGGGGATGGTCGTGGGGAAGAGCGGTTGCTCATCCTCATCCAGCTCGGCTGAAAACGAGCTGCCGATGGAGCCAAGGGTCAGAGAATTCAGCGCCCGCTCCAGCGCAAACTCCGGACTCTCCTTGCTCATCTCCCGAACCCTCTGCTGCAGATCCTCCATGACCTGTTTATCGATCTCGTCCGGCTTGTAGGCCACCGCGTCGATCCACTGCGCGTGCAAGACCTGCAAACGATCCTGATAACGCTGGCTCAGGCAACTGACCTCCTCGCCACATCCATCACGCTCCCTGAGCCACTGGCGCTGAGCCTTTTTCACTTCGGCCTGCTCCGGGGCAGCTTTCATCAACTTCCGATAAGCCGCCCCCATCTGCGCATCCAGCTCATACAACGGCTTGTCCGCGCAAATCGCTTTCTCCACAACACTCGCCGCCTTTGTGCAGTCCATTCCGCTCGCCAGTGCCTGCTGAAAAAACAGCAGCGCACAGGCCGATACGATGTAGCGTCCCTTGATGTACACGATGAATCCTTTGCCATTGGAAGGTGAGAACCGCCGCGCAGGGTAATCCTTGCGCAACGAATCTTGAACCCCCGCTTCAAGAGAATCGCTGATCCGGCCGATAACCCGTTCGGTGACTACAGAGTCGCGCGAAATCGCTTGATAGCATTTGGCCGGCAGCTATCATCTGCGCGCCTGGAAATGGTCCATCTTCTTCAATTGCCTGGAAATCCTCGATGCTGTCGTATCACCAAAAGAGTTTTCTGATCGTCGATGATTTCTCGGATTTCCGCAGTTCCGTGCGTTCGATGTTGCGCGAGTTGGGTGTCAAGGATGTGGACACCGCCGACACGGGTGAGCAGGCGCTGAAAATGTGCGCGCAGAAGTCCTACGATTTCATCCTTCAGGACTTCCACCTCGGTGACGGCAAGAAGAACGGTCAGCAGGTGCTGGAAGACCTGATGATGGAGAAGCTGATCAGCCACGAAGCGGTGTTCGTGATGGTCACGGCCGAGACCAGTCAGGCGATGGTGCTCAGTGCCCTGGAGCACGAGCCGGACGCGTACCTGACCAAGCCGTTCAACCGTTCCGGCCTGGCTCAGCGCCTGGAGCGTCTGGAGCAGCGCAAGACCCTGCTCAAGCCGATTCTGCAAGCCCTCGACCGTGGCAAACCGATGGAAGTGCTCAACGCCTGCATCGCCCTGTGCAAACAGGACATCCGCTATTCGCCGCTGTGCCTGCGTTATCGCGCCGATGCGTTGCGCGACATGAACCAGAACGAAGCGCTCGAGCGCCTTTACGACAGCATCATCGCTGACCGGCCGTTGCCGTGGGCGTTTGCCGGGTTGGGCAAGTTGCTGTTCAAGCGTGGGCAGGTCAGTCAGGCCAAGGGCGTTTACGAAAAAGCCCTGAAGGTCTTCCCGATGATGCCGGCGCTGTATGACGGCATGGCTGACGTGCTGGTCGCCGAAGGCGATACCAAAGGCGCGCAGCAAGTGCTGGAGGAAGCGATTCGCCTGTCGCCGCTGGCAGTGCGCCGTCAGGCATTGCTGGGCAAGCTGGCGATGGCCAACGAAGATTTCGACACCGCCTCCCGGGCTTATCGCCAAGCGGTGAATCAGGGCGCGCAATCGCGCTTCAAGGATCCGGAAAGCAATCTCGGCCTGGCTCACGCGCTGATCAGCAAGGGCAGCGAACGCGGGCTCGACACCCGCACGCGTCTGGAGATCAACACCACGCTGAGTGCGGTGGCGAAAGAAAACCCGACCGATCCGGGCCTGCAGATTCGCGCGCGTCTGATGAAGGCCACGAGCCTGTTGCTCAACGATGCCGAGACCGCCGAAAAACTCACCGAACAAGCGCTGATGCGCCTCGACGGCATGGAGCAGTTCATGAGCCCCGAGGCCGCGTTGCTGGTGGCCAAGCAATTGCAGATGCTCGGCCAGACCGAGGCGGGCACCTCGATGCTCAAGAGTTGTGCGGAAATCTACGGCGATGACCCGATGGTGATGAAAGACATCGCCAAGCTCACCGACGACCCGACTATTCTCAGCTCCAGCAACGCGGCCGCCGACCTCAACCGGCAGGGCGTGCGCGTGTACAAGACCGGGAACCTGGTGGAGGCCCGCGAGGTGTTCCGCAAGGCGCTGAAGATGCAACCGAAGAACATCAGTATTGCGCTGAACATGGCCCAGTCGCTGCTGCACGGCACCGACACCAATGTGCCGTCGGCGGAGCTGGAAGAATGTCGGGCCTGCCTGAAACTGGTGGGCATGATGCCCGATACCGACGCGCGTTATCCGCGTTATCAGAAGCTGAAAAGCAAGGCGTTTGGCGAATGAACCAAGACGAGCAGGCACTGGATTTTTCCACGGTGATCGCCTCCACCGTGCACGACATGAAGAACTCTCTGGCGATGCTGATGCAGGCCCACAGCCAATGGCTGGCACGCTTGCCCGCAGCGCAGCGCCAGGGGCCGGAGCAGGGCGTGATCGACTTCGAGTTCGCCCACCTCAACGGCATGCTGGTGCAGTTGCTCGGGCTGTACAAGCTCGGGGTCAATCAGATGCCGTTGCAGCCGGCCTATCACGAGTTGGACGATTTCATCGAGGCGCAACTGGCGGCCCATCAGGAAGTGTTCGCCAGTCGTGGAATCATTGCCACTTACGAAGTCGATCCGCTCAGTCCGCTGGGTTTCTTTGATCGCGAACTGATCGCCTCGGTGCTGGGCAACTGCATCAACAACGCCATCCGCTACGCCCGCGAATCGCTGCTGATCACCGTCAGCGACGAAGCCGGGCAACTGGTGCTGAGCATCAATGACGACGGCGACGGTTACCCGGCCGAAATGCTCGAGCGCCAGTCCGATTACGTGCAGGGCATCAACCACAGCAGTGGCAGTACCGGCCTTGGTCTGTACTTCGCCGGACGCATCGCCGCGCTGCATCAGCGCAACGGTGTTGGCGGCCGGACCGAGATCCGCAATGGCGGCCCGTTGGGCGGCGGCGTGTTCAGTATTTACCTGCCCTGAATCACCGATTCATCGACCGGAATTCTTTTTGTTGGCTGCTGCTTGATATTCCGAACAGCCGAAGCCTATTTTGTCCGGGTCGCCGTTCGCGGCTCGCACAATAACAAGGATTGCGTCATGACAACCGATGGCCAGCGTTCACTCGCGCAGCGATTGACGGGCATTGATGAGATTGAATGTGTCACGCCGGATTTGAACGGCGTGCCACGGGGCAAGGTAATGACCGCCGAGGGCTTCCTCGAAGGGCGGCGTCTGCAGTTGGCCCGGGGGGTGCTGCTGCAATGCATCATGGGCGGTTATCCTGCCGCGAAATTCTATGGCAGCGATGACGGCGATCTGGCGCTGGTGGCCGATCCTGCGCAGATCCATCCGTTGCCATGGAGCGAAGAGCCACGGGCCTTGGCAATCTGTGATGCCGACGAACTGACCGGCGAAAGCTCCAACCTGTCGACCCGTGGCCAGCTCAAAAAAGTCATTGCCCGCTACGCGGCCCTCGGTCTGGCGCCGGTGGTGGCAACCGAACTCGAATTTTTTGTGTTCGCTCCGAACACCGACCCGACCCAACCGTTCCAGCCGCCAGTCGGTCTCGACGGTCGTCGCGAGGACGGTCATTCGGCGTTCAGCGTCAGTTCCAACAACGGTCTGCGACCGTTCTTCAGTGAAGTCTATAAATGCATGGCGGCTCTGGGCCTGCCACGCGATACCTTCATGCACGAAATGGGCGTCAGCCAGTTCGAGATCAACCTGCTGCACGGTGATCCGCTGTTGCTGGCCGACCAGACCTTTCTGTTCAAGCATCTGCTCAAGGAAGTCGCGCTCAAGCACGGCCTGACCGTGGTGTGCATGGCCAAGCCACTGGCGCACACGCCGGGCAGTTCGATGCACATTCACCAGAGCATCGTCGAGATCGACAGTGACAAGAATGTGTTCAGCGACACCGACGGTCAGCCAACCGCGATGTTCCGCCACTTCATCGGCGGGCAGCAGGCGGGCATGGCCGACTTCACCGCGCTGTTTGCGCCGAACGTCAATTCGTATCAACGGCTGTGCCATCCGTTTGCCTCGCCGAACAATGCCTGCTGGTCCCACGACAACCGCGCCGCCGGCCTGCGCATTCCGGCCAGTTCGCCGGTTGCGCGTCGGGTCGAGAACCGTTTGCCGGGGGCCGATGCCAACCCGTACCTGGCGATTGCCGCAAGCCTGGCCGCCGGCTTGTACGGCATCGAGCATGAACTCGAGCCAAGCGAAGCGATTCAGGGCGAGTTCGACGTGCCGGACAATCTTTCGCTGCCGTGTACCTTGCACGCGGCGCTCGAACGTCTGAAACGCAGCCAGCTTGCAAAGGAACTGTTCGGCACGGAGTTCATCGAAGGCTACATCGCTTCGAAGACCATGGAGTTGACCAGCTTCTTTGATGAAATCACTCCCTGGGAGCGCCGTGTTCTAGCAGCCCAGGCCTGACGAAATGTCGCCGTCGGGCTATCGTTTGATAGCCCGATACTTACTGCAAGGAGCCGCTCGGAACGCCGATGCGCCAAATCTGGAAATCCTTTCGAGCGCTGTATTTCGCCTCGCTGATGATGTTGATCGGCTCGGGCCTTCTTTCTACTTATCTGGCTTTGCGTCTGGCTGCCGACCATGTCGACGGGTTGTGGGTCGGTGCGTTGATGGCGGCCAACTATTTCGGTCTGGTGCTGGGCGGCAAGATCGGTCACCGCCTGATCGCCCGGGTCGGGCATATCCGTGCCTACTCGGCGTGTGCCGGGATCGTCGGCGCGGCGGTGCTCGGTCATGGCCTGGTGGACTGGTTGCCGGCGTGGCTGGTGCTGCGGACCATCGTCGGCCTCGGCATGATGTGCCAGTACATGGTCATCGAGAGCTGGCTGAACGAGCAGGCCGACGCCAATCAGCGCGGTCTGGTGTTCAGCGGCTACATGATCGCGTCGTACCTGGGGCTGGTACTCGGTCAGCTGATTCTGGTCATGCACCCGGGCCTTGGTCTGGAACTGCTGATGCTGGTCGCGTTGTGTTTTGCCCTGTGTCTGGTGCCGGTGGCACTGACGCGGCGGATTCACCCGGCACCGCTGCATCCGGCGCCGATGGAGCCGCGCTTCTTTATCAAGCGCGTGCCGCAGTCGCTGAGTACGGTCCTCGGGGCAGGGCTGATCATCGGTTCGTTCTACGGTCTGGCGCCGCTGTATGCCTCGCAGCAGGGGCTGTCCACCGAACAGGTCGGTCTGTTCATGGGTAGCTGCATTTTTGCCGGGCTGGTGGTGCAGTGGCCGCTGGGCTGGTTGTCCGACCGCTATGACCGGGCGCTGTTGATCCGCTGTTTCGCGCTGTTCCTCGCGTTTGCTTCGTTGCCGCTGGCGATCCTGCCGCAAGTGCCGCTGGAGGTACTGTTCGTGGTCGGCTTCCTCTGTTCGCTGGTGCAGTTCTGCCTGTACCCGTTGGCGGTGGCGTTCTCTAACGACCACGTCGAAGGCGAGCGTCGGGTGTCGCTGACGGCGATGCTGCTGGTGACTTACGGCGTGGGGGCGAGTATCGGGCCGCTGGCGGCCGGGGTGCTGATGAAGCTGTTCGGGCCGCAGAGTCTGTACGCGTTCTTCACCTTTTTCGCGCTGGTGCTGGTATGGCGGATCCGGCCGAAAGCCGTGACCAATCTGCACCAGGTCGATGATGCGCCGCTGCATCACGTGGCGATGCCGGACAGCATGTCCAGTTCGCCGCTGGTGGCAGCGCTTGACCCGCGGGTTGACGAGCAGGTGGTGCAGGAGCAGATGCAGAATACGGTCGCTCCGGAGCCTGAACCCGAGCCAGAACCTGTCGCGTCAACCGACTCGACAATCGAAGGCGAAGGGCCGGACATCAGCCCCGCCAGGCCGTGATTCAGGCATAAAAAAACGGGCAGTCACCGCAGTGACTGCCCATTTTTTCATGCATGCCGATCAGAGGTCGTCTTTATCGAACCGACGCGCTTCGCGTTGCAGTTGATAAACGAAACGCTCGACGTTGCGCGCCGCCGGGCCGCTGATGTTGTGAAAGCGCAGGCCGGCGAAGGTGATGTTGAGTTTTTCTTCGAAGTGCAGGTAACGCAGCTCGACCGAAGTCGGCTGGTTGCCGAACAGCGGCGCGGCGATCAGGCGATCATAAACCTGGCCCAGTTGCAGGCGGTCGGTGATGTCGCCTTCGAAGCGCAGTTTGCAGCCGGTGGCGGAGATATCCAGCAGTTTGCCGCCGATAGGCGACTTGAGCTTTTCGCCGCCCAGTTCGACGCTGACCAGGTCGGTCAGCTTCAAAGCGGCGCGGAACGCATTGCGGCGCTGGTGATAAACCACTTCGGTGGGCAGGTCGCCGGTGTAGAAGCGATCGCCACTGGATTCTTCGATGTTCAGCGTGCCGTTGCATTCCCAGGCAATGCGCACGCCGTCATGAAAACCTTCGACCTTGAACGGCTCGCCGGCGAGCAGGAAGCGTTCGCCATCGCGCGGGATCATCTCGTCCAGGGCAATCGTGGCGGTTTCCCGGTCAACCTTGATCAGGTAGCTCTGGAAGCGCTGGCTGCGCTCGTGGAAGGTGATGATCAGAGGATCATGGCTTTCTTGCAGCTGGCGCAGGTTGCTGGAGATTTCCAGAGGTGTAGTGAGCACCTTTGGGGGCTGCGGAGCATCATCCGCGCTGAGGACGTTGGACACGTTAAATCAATCTCCAGACAAAATTTGACTACGGCTGGCCAGTATTTTGCCAGCATGTTTCGCACGTTGATAGGGCGCAAGCATAGAAGAAAGCATCACGCCTGGCTGAGCGCGCGCGGTTTCTGCAGTTTGGAGAAGGTGCCACTGGCATCGTAGAGCGCGGGTGGCTCGCCGCCGGTGAGGATTTTCAGCTGATTGGCCGTGGCGGCCTGTTGCATGATGATCGACTGGCCATTCCTGGCATTGGCTGCCTGGCACTGGGCGATCAGATCGGTCAGGACATCGCTCTGGCTGAGCAACTGGTCGCCGATGCTCGACTGGCTGGCCAGTTGTTCCAGGCCGGCGCGGTCGAGCGACAGATTGAGACTGGCGAGGATTTCGCTGCGCTTGCGGCCATGCTGTTCGAGCAGAATGATCAATGCCTGCTTGTTCGCCAGAATTTCTTCCAGCAGAGGCATGTCGCGACCGTGCAAGGCGAGGGACTCGGTTTGCAGTAACTCCAGCAATTGTTGAGCTGGAGCAAAGTCGTCGATGATCAGTTGCAATAAATTAGTGTCGTGCATGGCTGGCCTTGGGTTTTAAGCGTCCAAAAGCCTGGCGCTGACCGAGGCCTAGCGCTGGGCTTCGAAATTGAGCAGTTTGCTGGCTACACGGTTGCTGTCGACCTTGTAGCTGCCATCGGCAATCGCTGCTTTCAACTCGGCCACGCGGGCCTTGTCGACGGCAGGCTGATCACGCAGCTTGTCAGTGACCTTCTGCAACTGTTGAGCCTCATTGCTGAGGTGTACCGATTCCCCGCTTTTTGCGGTACTGGCCTGTTCGGCCGGGGTATTCAGCGGCGCGGAGGTGCCGGTTTCGGCGGTTTCCTTGGCGTTGCTGGTACGTGTACTGCCCGTAAGTGACGAGGAGCTGTTCAAACGGCTGAAATCGATGACCATGTTAAAAACCTCTGGGAATTTGGACGCTTGCCATGTTCTCGGCCATCCCCTGGAAAACTTTAGGCCCATTTAGCAATGAGCTTGCATGCGCCGTTGCAGATCCTGCTGCGGCACAGTTTAG
This sequence comes from Pseudomonas sp. GW456-12-1-14-TSB6, assembly GCF_059424205.1. Lineage (NCBI taxonomy): Bacteria > Pseudomonadati > Pseudomonadota > Gammaproteobacteria > Pseudomonadales > Pseudomonadaceae > Pseudomonas > Pseudomonas sp. GW456-12-1-14-TSB6. The sequence continues at coordinate 56,990 of NZ_JBWKZE010000010.1, read as the reverse complement.
GGAACAGCTCTGGCCAGCGCCAGTTTTCTGCCAAACGCTCAGGGGCTTTTCAAATATCCGTTCATGCCGCCGCTCACATCGCCGCTTACATGGCCACTTCCACCTGGCCGGGCGCTACAACCTGCGCCTTGATGACCCGTTGGGAGTTGAGGTTCTTCACTCGAATCTGTTCTTTCAGGCCGCCGTTGGCCAGCGCTTCGCCCGGCATCCGGACGGCGAGGGTACCGCTGCGGGCGGTGATCACCACTTGATCGCCCTTGCGAACCACTTCCGCCTGTTCCAGATGCACCAGGGTAATGACTTGATCGGCTACCGTTGGTCGGGTCAATTTCTGGCCGATGGCTTCATCCACCGACGTCAGGAAACCCTGATTGATCGTGCTGACGTCGCGCTCGCGCAAGGTCACGTCCTGCGGCTCGATGATGCCGGCGCGCTTGAGTGGCCGCGTGGTGGTGACAATCTCGCGAAACAGGCGGACTTGAGCGGGCACGAACACCGTCCAGGGGGAGGCGCCTTCGCAGCGGACCTTGACCGTGACACGGCCCAGAGGGCGTGCCGGACTCTCCAGTGTCGCTGTCAATTCCTTGTCGCACATAGGCATGCGCATGCGTGGATCGAGCTGGTTGACCTCGATTTCATATCGGCCTTCCGTTTGACTGGTGGCGAGATAGTCTTCTACGGTGAATTCAAGAAAGCCCTGAGTGACGCCGATAAGCATGTCAGGCATGGTAACCGCATCAGCAACGGCAGGGCTGCCAGCGAAAGACAGGCAAACGGCGGACATCGCGCAAAGCCCTCTGCGGAGGGGAGATGTCAGGCGTCGGAAAAATGTCGTTTGAGCGTTCATACGAGTTAAAAAGCAAGCGCCGTGCCGTTTAGCAATGAATGTGCGTCGCAACAACACTTGGCGTTGGTGTAGGAGTCTGGGCATGGCTGGTGTAATGGATTCGGTGAACCAGCGCACGCAACTGGTGGGGCAGAATCGCCTGGAGCTGTTGTTGTTCCGTCTCGACGGCCAGCAGCTCTACGGGATCAACGTGTTCAAGGTTCGGGAAGTGCTGCAGTGCCCGCAACTGACGCTGATGCCCAAGTCCAGTCCTGTCGTGTGCGGGGTGGCGAATATCCGGGGGGCGACCATTCCGATCCTTGATCTGGCGATGGCGACCGGCTCCGGTGCTTTGAAAGACAAGAACAGTCCGTTCGTGATCATCACGGAATACAACACCAAGACCCAGGGTTTCCTGGTGCGCTCGGTGGAACGTATCGTGAACATGAACTGGGAAGAGATTCATCCGCCGCCCAAGGGCACCGGACGCGATCACTACCTGACCGCTGTGACTCGGGTCGACAATCAGTTAGTCGAAATCATCGACGTCGAGAAGGTGCTGGCGGAAGTGGCGCCGACCCCGGAAGCGATTTCGGTCGGCGTGGTGGATGTCGAGACCCAGAGCAAGGCGCTGTCGCTGCGGGTGCTGACGGTCGATGACTCGTCGGTGGCGCGCAAGCAGGTGACGCGTTGCCTGCAGACGGTCGGTGTCGAAGTGGTGGCGTTGAACGACGGCAGGCAAGCGCTGGATTACCTGCGCAAGCTGGTCGACGAGGGCAAGAAGCCGGAAGAAGAGTTCCTGATGATGATCTCCGACATCGAAATGCCGGAGATGGACGGGTACACCCTGACGGCCGAGATCCGCAGCGACCCTCGCATGCAAAAGCTTCATATCATCCTGCATACTTCGTTGTCGGGTGTGTTCAATCAGGCGATGGTCAAGAAAGTCGGTGCCGATGACTTCCTGGCCAAATTCCGTCCTGATGACCTGGCATCCCGGGTAGTCGACCGGATCAAAGCAGCAGACATCAGCTAAGGGCCTTCTGCCCCTGGCGTTCAACACGATTTAAGAGGCGGCATCATTTGTCTACGGGTAATTTGGATTTCGAACAGTTCCGGGTCTTCCTGGAAAAAGCCTGTGGCATTTTGCTCGGTGAAAACAAGCAGTATCTGGTCTCGAGCCGTCTCAACAAACTGATGGAGCAGCAAGGCATCAAGTCCCTGGGTGAGCTGGTTCAGCGCATCCAGACCCAGCCACGCAGCGGTTTGCGCGAGCAGGTGGTCGATGCCATGACGACCAACGAAACCCTGTGGTTTCGCGACACCTATCCGTTTGAAGTCTTGAAGAACAAGGTACTGCCCGAGGCGATCAAGGCCGCTCCCAACCAGCGTCTGCGGATCTGGTCGGCGGCCTGCTCGTCGGGTCAGGAACCCTATTCGCTGTCGATGTCGATCGACGAGTTCGAGCGGACCAACATCGGCCAGTTGAAGATGGGCGTGCAGATCGTCGCCACTGATCTGTCCGGCAGCATGCTGACCAACTGCAAGACCGGCGAGTACGACAGCCTGGCGATCGGTCGCGGTCTGTCCGCCGATCGTCTGCAGCGCTACTTCGACCCGAAAGGGCCGGGGCGCTGGGTGATCAAGGCGCCGATCAAGAACCGGGTGGAATTCCGCTCGTTCAACCTGCTCGACAGCTACGCCAGCCTGGGCAAGTTCGACATCGTGTTCTGCCGCAACGTGCTGATCTACTTCTCCGCCGAGGTGAAGAAGGACATCCTGTTGCGCATTCACAGCACGCTGAAGCCGGGCGGTTATCTGTTCCTTGGCGCTTCCGAAGCGCTGAACGGTCTGCCGGATCATTACCAGATGGTTCAGTGCAGCCCGGGGATCATCTACCAGGCAAAGTGAAACACCGGCGCCACAAGAAACGGGAGTCCTCAGGGGCTCCCGTTTTTTTATGCCTGAAGGTTTTGCCGGTGGCAGGCGGCAGAAAAGCGGCATCCGGCGGAAACCGGTTGCCGCTTTTCTGGCATTGCCGCTTTGCCGATTGCGTGCAAAGCCCCGTAATCCGGGGCTTTCTAAAACTGGCACGCCGCTTGCTATAACCCAGTTACGAAAAATCCGGTCACCTGAAGGTTCCCGACATGAGCATCAGCTTCGATAAAGCGCTCGGCATTCACGAAAAGGCTCTGGGCTTCCGCGCCCAGCGTGCCGAAGTGCTGGCCAACAACATCGCCAACGCCGACACCCCGAACTACAAGGCGCGGGATCTGGAGTTCTCCAAAGTGCTTGAAGCACAGAGCCAGAAGAACGCCAACGGCACCATCGCCCTGAACATGACCAACAGCCGTCACATCGAAGCTGAAGGCCTGGGCAATGGCGACGAGTCGCTGATGTATCGCACGCCGATGCAGCCGTCGATCGACCAGAACACCGTGGACGCCCAACTGGAACAGTCGAACTACGCGGAAAACGCTGTCGGCTTCCAGGCCAGCTTCACCCTGCTCAACAGCAAATTCAAAGGGCTTGTGTCAGCCCTGCGCGGAGAGTAATCCATGTCCCTGTCCAGCGTTTTCAACATTGCCGGCAGCGGCATGAGCGCCCAGACCACCCGTCTCAACACCGTGGCCTCGAACATCGCCAACGCCGAGACCGTCTCGTCGAGCATCGACCAGACTTATCGCGCCCGTCACCCGGTGTTCGCCACCATGTTCCAGGGCGGCCAGAGCGGCGGCAGCAATTCGCTGTTCCAGAACCAGGATGCTGCGGGCCAGGGCGTGCAGGTCATGGGCGTGGTCGAAGACCAGAGCAACCTCGAAGCGCGCTACGAGCCGAACCATCCGGCGGCCGACGCCAAAGGCTACGTCTACTACCCGAACGTCAACGTGGTGGAAGAAATGGCTGACATGATTTCCGCGAGCCGGTCGTTCCAGACCAACGCCGAAATGATGAACACCGCCAAAACCATGATGCAGAAGGTACTGACCCTCGGTCAGTAATAAGGGGCGACTGCCATGAGTGTTACCGATACCACCAGCAGCCTGACGATGAACGACATACTGGCCAACTCTTCGAAGAAGACCAGTAGCACCACCACCGGCGGCATCGCTTCGGCCACCAACAGCTCGACTGGCGGCCAGGCCCTGGGCAAGGACGCGTTCCTGCAACTGCTGGTGACTCAGCTGAAGAACCAGAACCCGCTCGACCCGCAGGACAACAGCGCATTCGTTGCCCAGCTGGCTCAGTTCAGCAGCCTCGAGGGGATCACCACCCTCAACAGCACCGTCAGTTCGCTGGCCGGCAACTACAACTCGTCGCAAGCCCTGCAGGCTTCGTCGCTGGTGGGTCGCAATGTGATTGTGCAGACCAATACGGTTCAGCTGGACGATCCGAGCAAAGGCATGACCGGTTCGGTCACTGTTCCGTCGTCGATTGCCGGCGGTACCGTCACCATCACCGACAGCAGCGGCGCCACCGTTCGCACCATTGATCTGGGCAGTCGCGCCGCAGGCGATGCGAGCTTCACCTGGGACGGCAAGGACAAGGACGGCAACCTGGTGAAAACCGGTACCTACACCGTCAAGGCCAACGCCTCGATCAACGGCACCGCGACCGATCTGGCGACCTACCTGCCAGCCACGGTCACCAGCGTGACGATCAGCCAGACTGGCGGCGAGCTGATGCTCAACCTGTCCGGCAAGGGCACCGTCGCTCTGTCCAAAGTACAAACCATTGGTATATAGAGCCGACTAACCGGCACAAAGGAGTGGAATATGTCTTTCAATATCGGCCTTAGCGGTCTCTATGCAGCCAACAAGCAACTGGACGTGACCGGCAACAACATCGCCAACGTCGCGACCGCCGGTTTCAAATCGTCCCGCGCAGAATTCGAAGACGTCTACTCGGCGACTCGCCTGGGCAGCGGCAGCAAGGTCATTGGTAACGGCGTGCGTCTGGCCAACGTTTCCCAGCAGTTCACCCAAGGCGACATCAACAACACCGGCAACGTGCTGGATATGGGGATCAATGGTTCGGGCTTCTTCACCCTGAGCAACAACGGTTCGATCTCTTACACGCGTGCCGGTACGTTCAAGGTCGACAAGGACGGCTTCATCACCAACACTGACTACACCTCGCGTCTGCAAGGCTACGGTGTGGACTCCAACGGCAAGATCATCAACGGCGTGTTGACCGATCTGAAGATCGACACCTCGAACCTGGCGCCGAAGTCCACCTCGCTGGTGACCTCGACCATTAACCTGAACTCGACGGCTCCGGTGATCGACGACACAGTAGCGGCCGGCAAGTTCGACCCGACCAACCTCGCGACCTACACCAAGTCGTTCAGCACTCCGATCTATGACAGCCAGGGCAACTCCCATGTCATGGATCAGTACATGGTGAAGACAGGCGCCAACACCTGGAAGGTCTACACCCTGGTGGACGGTCGCAACCCGGATGCTACCGGCAGCGATCCGAAAGTCACTGCGCCTGTCGCATCGACCATGACCTTTGACTCTACTGGCAAGCTGACTCAGGTCAGCACTCCGCCTGCCGTGATCAGCAGCGACCTGAAACTCACTGGCTGGGTACCGGGCACTGTCACCAACGGTGTGTGGACGGCCAACGGTGCTTCGGCTAACCCGGCCGGCATTACCATTTCGATGGCCAAGACCACTCAATACAACGCTGACACCGCGCGTTCGATCCCGACTCAGGATGGTTACGCCACTGGCCAGATCACCAACCTGACCATCGACGGTACCGGTACGCTGTTCGCCAACTTCAGCAACAACCAGAGCAAGGCCATCGGCCAGGTTGCGCTGGCGAGCTTCACCAACGAGCAGGGCCTGCAGCCGATCGGTGGTACCAGCTGGAAAGAGACTTTCGCTTCGGGTATTCCGGGCTACGATGCACCGGAGACCGGTACGCTGGGGTCGGTGGTTTCGAATTCGCTGGAGGAGTCGAACGTTAACCTGACCAATGAGCTGGTTGATCTGATCAAGGGCCAGAGCAACTATCAGGCGAATGCCAAGACCATTTCGACTCAGAGCACTATCATGCAGACCATTATTCAGATGACCTGATTTCTGGGTTTTGGCTGGTTAAGGAGCCCCTCTTTTTGAGGGGCTTTTTTTTGGCTGCAGTTTGGGGTGTTTATCCGTTTCTGCGGGTGTTGCCGCTGGCGGTTTCGCCCTTACGGCGAGTCCCTTTTTCAGACGCCAAAAAGGAACCAAAACGCTGGGCCCCGGCGTTCGGCACCTCGCTTTGGCTCGGTGTTCCTTCGTTCCGGGATTCATCCGGGGGCATCGCCTACGGTTTGCTTCGCTGCACCTCCTCTCGATGCATGCGGCTGCGCCGCACGGTCGCTGCGCTCCCACCCCCGGATAAATCCCTCCACTCAGCCTTCCGATGGGGCCGGCACGTCAAAAGCGGTACTCGAGCTAACGCTCATCGTGTTGAGTGGTGGAGGCAAAGGCAAAGGCAAAGGCAAAGGCAAAGGCAAAGGCAAAGGCAAAGGCAGGCGCGGGATGTTTGCTTTTTAAGGCTTGAGTTCAGCTCGGTCTTTCACGTCGGCGTATCTCTCCCAAACCCCTCGGTCAGTCCCCTCTCCCTCTGGGCGGTCCGACGTTTCGGGAGGGCTAGGGTGAGGGCCGCTTTTGCTTTTATCGCGGGCAAAAGAAAACCCCCGACAAACCAGAAGTCTGTCGGGGGTTCTCGGGTCAGGCGTTTTGCAACGCCCGATTCAGCTCAGCTTATTGGCAAGCTTCGCAATCCGGCTCGTCGATGGCGCAAGCCTTCGGTACTGGAGCCGGGCCGGCAGGGGCTGCCAGGACCGAGTCGTCGCCGTGGTTGCCGCCGCTGGAAACAGCGTTCAGCTTGCCGGTGTTGATGGTCGACTTCTCGGTGCTGGTCGCGGCCAGGGCACGGAGGTAGTAGGTGGTTTTCAGGCCGCGGTACCAGGCCATGCGGTAGGTCACGTCCAGTTTCTTGCCCGATGCGCCGGCGATGTACAGGTTCAGCGACTGGGCCTGGTCGATCCACTTCTGACGACGGCTGGCGGCGTCAACGATCCACTTGGTGTCCACTTCGAACGCGGTTGCGTAGAGCTCTTTGAGTTCTTGCGGGATGCGCTCGATCTGCTGAACCGAACCGTCGTAGTACTTCAGGTCGTTGATCATGACCGAGTCCCACAGACCGCGAGCCTTCAGGTCGCGAACCAGGTACGGGTTGATCACGGTGAATTCGCCCGACAGGTTCGATTTCACGTACAGGTTCTGGTAGGTCGGTTCGATCGACTGCGAGACGCCGGTGATGTTGGCGATGGTCGCGGTCGGTGCGATGGCCATGATGTTCGAGTTACGGATGCCTTTCTGTACACGGGCGCGAACCGGGGCCCAGTCCAGGGACTCGGTCAGGTCGACGTCGATGTACTTCTGGCCACGTGCTTCGATCAGGATCTGTTGCGAATCCAGCGGCAGTACGCCTTTGGACCACAGCGAACCCTGGAACGTCTCGTACGAGCCGCGCTCGTCGGCCAGGTCACAGGAAGCCTGGATCGCGTAGTAGCTGACCGCTTCCATCGACTTGTCGGCGAACTCGACGGCAGCGTCGGAACCGTAAGGGATGTGCTGCAGGTACAGCGCGTCCTGGAAGCCCATGATGCCCAGGCCGACCGGACGGTGGCGGAAGTTGGAGTTCTTCGCCTGCGGTACCGAGTAGTAGTTGATGTCGATCACGTTGTCGAGCATGCGCACGGCGACGTCGATGGTGCGCTTGAGCTTGGCGGTGTCCAGCTTGCCGTCGACGATGTGGTTCGGCAGGTTGATCGAGCCCAGGTTGCAGACCGCGATCTCGTCCTTGTTGGTGTTCAGGGTGATCTCGGTGCACAGGTTCGAGCTGTGAACCACGCCGACGTGCTGCTGCGGGCTGCGCAGGTTGCACGGGTCCTTGAAAGTCAGCCATGGGTGGCCGGTTTCGAACAGCATCGACAGCATCTTGCGCCACAGGTCTTTGGCCTGGATGGTCTTGAACAGCTTGATCTTGCCCGGGTATTCGGTCAGGGCTTCGTAGTACTCGTAGCGCTCTTCGAAGGCCTTGCCGGTCAGGTCGTGCAGGTCCGGTACTTCGGACGGCGAGAACAGGGTCCACTTGCCGTCATCGAAGACACGCTTCATGAACAGGTCAGGGATCCAGTTGGCGGTGTTCATGTCGTGGGTACGACGACGGTCATCACCGGTGTTCTTGCGCAGCTCGATGAACTCTTCGATGTCCATGTGCCAGGTTTCCAGGTAGGCACAGACAGCGCCTTTGCGCTTGCCACCCTGGTTAACGGCGACGGCGGTGTCGTTCACCACCTTCAGGAACGGAACCACGCCTTGCGACTTGCCGTTGGTACCCTTGATGTACGAGCCCAGTGCACGAACCGGGGTCCAGTCGTTGCCCAGGCCGCCGGCGAATTTCGACAGCATGGCGTTGTCGTGGATCGCGTGGTAGATGCCCGACAGGTCATCCGGCACGGTGGTCAGGTAGCAGCTCGACAGCTGTGGACGCAGGGTACCGGCGTTGAACAGGGTCGGGGTCGAAGCCATGTAGTCGAACGAGGACAGCAGGTTGTAGAACTCGATCGCACGGTCTTCTTTCTGCTTCTCTTCGATCGCCAGGCCCATGGCCACGCGCATGAAGAAGATCTGCGGCAGTTCGAAACGCACGCCATCCTTGTGGATGAAGTAACGGTCGTACAGGGTCTGCAGGCCCAGGTAGGTGAATTGCTGGTCGCGCTCGTGGTTGATCGCCTTGCCCAGTTTTTCCAGGTCGAAGGAGGCCAGCACAGGGTTCAGCAGTTCGAACTCGATACCTTTGGCAACGTAGGCCGGCAGGGCCTTGGCGTACAGGTCGGCCATTTCGTGGTGAGTGGCGCTCTCGGCCACGCCCAGGAAGCCCAGGCCTTCGGCACGCAGGGTGTCCATCAGCAGGCGGGCGGTCACGAACGAGTAGTTCGGCTCGCGCTCGACCAGGGTGCGAGCGGTCATCACCAGCGCGGTGTTGACGTCGTTCAGGGCCACGCCGTCGTACAGGTTCTTCAGGGTTTCGCGCTGGATCAGGTCGCCGTCGACTTCGGCCAGGCCTTCGCAGGCTTCGGTGACGATGGTGTTCAGGCGGCCCATGTCCAGCGGCGCAAGGCTGCCGTCGGCGCGGGTGATGCGGATCGACGGATGCGCCTGTACCGGAGCTTCGGCGGTGGTGCGGGTGGCGCGTTCCTTGGAGCGGGCGTCACGGTAGATCACGTAGTCGCGAGCCACTTTCTGCTCGCCGGCACGCATCAGGGCCAGTTCGACCTGGTCCTGGATTTCTTCGATGTGGATGGTGCCGCCCGACGGCATGCGACGCTTGAAGGTCGCGGTGACCTGTTCGGTCAGGCGGGCAACGGTGTCGTGGATTCGCGACGAAGCGGCAGCGGTGCCGCCCTCAACTGCGAGAAACGCTTTGGTGATAGCGACGGTGATCTTGTCATCGGTGTAAGGAACGACAGTGCCATTACGCTTGATCACGCGCAGTTGGCCAGGCGCGGTGGCAGCCAGATCCGAATTCGAATCGGCGGCCTGCGGCAAGGTGCCCTGCGGGTTCTCGCGAGTTGTGTCGGTTTGCATGGGGGGTGATCTCCACATTCTCTATGTTTGTTTGGGCACCATCATGGTGCTCACCGTTCTGGTCCGAAGCACTACAACCGACGGGCGTCGGGCATAACAACTTCGGACCAGTAGGAAAAAGGCTAATGACGCCGCATCCTTGCCGAAGTTTTCGGCCACGAGCCAAGGCTCGAGCCGGATTACTTCCAGGGTGACAGTAATGACTGCAACACCCGTACCGTTCCGGTCGTTGCCAACCTGAAAAACGGTGCCATCCGCGAGTGCGGTTTGGGCTTTGAAAAACTTGCTTGGTTCAACCGGAAACTGGCAATAAAGCACTTGAGTTTCAGGTCCGAAATGTGGTTGGGCTCTGGAATGGAAAACCCTATATGTAGGGGCTGTCCTCGCGCCGTGCTACAAGATAATGCGTTTCGAGGGGGCTTGCAACGTACGAGCTGTGGATAAACCTGTGCGTAAATTGTGTAAGAAACCAGGAATTCCCGTGTAGGCCGCGAACCTGCTGAGCTAGACCGTCTGTCACTGTTTTTCACCGCAAAAAAATGCCGCGGCGGAATTTTGAGGGCGCGAACCCTATCACAAAAATCCGCCTTGTCCGAACGCATTTACCGACTTGTGTTCTGGCTGTACGCCGTTTATACAATCGGCCCATGCGCACGCATTCTTATCCTCCTTAAAGATGACAAAAAGACGGGAGGATCCTTCCTTTATAAGCAGTTTCGGCAAGCAGAGGTCACCCGTGGAGCAAGAAGCCTGGCAGGTATTGATCGTCGAGGATGACCAGCGTCTGGCTGAACTGACCCGTGAATACCTGCAAGCCAACGGATTGCGCGTGGAGATCGAAGGCAACGGTGCGCTGGCGGCGGCACGGATCATCAAGGAGCAGCCGGACCTGGTGATCCTCGACCTGATGCTCCCCGGTGAAGACGGCCTGAGCATTTGCCGCAAGGTGCGCGATCGCTACGACGGGCCGATCCTGATGCTAACCGCGCGTACCGATGACGCCGACCAGATCCTAGGCCTCGACCTCGGCGCCGACGACTACGTCTGCAAACCGGTGCGCCCGCGGCTGTTGCTGGCGCGCATCCAGGCATTGTTGCGCCGCAGTGACACACCGGAGCCGGCGGCAGGCAATCCGCGTCGGTTGCAATTCGGTCCGCTGGTGGTGGACAACGCGTTGCGCGAAGCCTGGCTCAGCGACAGCGGCATCGAGCTGACCAGTGCCGAATTCGATCTGCTCTGGCTGCTGGTGTCCAACGCCGGACGGATCCTGTCCCGGGAAGAAATCTTCACCGCGCTACGCGGCATCGGCTACGACGGCCAGGACCGCTCGATCGATGTGCGCATCTCGCGCATCCGCCCGAAGATCGGCGACGACCCCGATCATCCGCGCCTGATCAAGACCATTCGCAGCAAAGGCTACCTGTTCGTGCCGGAAGCCTGCGCAGACCTGCCGCTGTGAATTCGATCTTCCTGCGCATCTATGGCGGCATGTGCGCGGCGCTGATTCTGGTGGCAGTGCTCGGCGTGCTGGCGCTGCACCTGCTCAATCAGGTGCGCAGCGAGCAATACCGCGAGCGTCTGGCCCACGGTACGTTTTCGCTGATGGCCGACAACCTGCAACCGATGAACGAAACCGAGCGCCATCGCGCCTTGCTGGTGTGGGAGCGGCTGCTCGGGATTCCGCTGGCAGTGAAAACCTTTGCCCAGACCGATCTCGACCTGACCCAGCGCACCCGGGTGCAGCGCGGGCAGGCGCTGGTCGAACAGACCGGCCCACACGCGGCCAAGGTCTATCGGCTGGTCAGCGACAAGGAGCAACTGGTGCTGGTGGGTGAGGTGCAGCAGATCAGCGAGCAACTGGCCCGGGCGACCATTTATCTGTTGGCCGATGAACTGGTGCGGGTGCCGGTGGGCGAGCAGCCCAAACGACTGGCGCAGCTGAAAGAAGACAAAGGCTTCGGCTTCGATTTGCGGTTGGTCACGGTCAGCGATGCCGACATGGACGAAGACCAGAGCCGTCGGGTGTCCGAAGGCGATACGGTGATGGCGCTGGGCAAGGGGGGCGATTCGATCCGGGTGTTCGCCGGCATGGTCGGCACGCCTTGGGTGCTGGAAATCGGGCCGCTGTATCAGATGAACCCGTACCCGCCGGAATGGCTGGTGCTGATTGCTGCCCTCGGCCTGACCCTGATCGGCCTGATCGTCTATCTATTGGTGCGGCAGCTCGAACGACGTTTGCGCGGGCTCGAAGCCGCCGCCACGCGCATTGCCAAGGGCAGCCTGGAAACCCGGGTTCCGGCCCGTGGTGCCGACTCGGTGGGCAAACTGGCGGCGGCGTTCAACGGCATGGCCGAGCACTTGCAGCAACTGCTCGCCATTCAGCGTGAACTGGTGCGTGCGGTGTCCCACGAACTGCGCACGCCGGTGGCGCGCCTGCGTTTCGGTCTGGAGATGATCGGCTCGGCCACCACCCCGCAGGCGCTGGAGAAATACCGCGAGGGCATGGACCACGACATCGAGGACCTCGACAAGCTGGTCGACGAAATGCTCACGTACGCCCGGCTGGAACAGGGCTCGCCGGCGTTGACCTTCCAGCGCATTGACCTGGATGCGCTGGTCAATCAGGTGATCGAAGAGCTGGCGCCTCTGCGTGCAGAAGTCACGGTGCAACGCGGCTTGTGCCTGTCGGCGGCGGATTGCGATGACGCCTGGGTCGAGGCCGAGCCGCGTTACCTGCACCGCGCCTTGCAGAACCTGGTGAGCAACGCCATGCGCCATGCACGCTCGAAGGTCACGGTCAGTTATCAGGTCGGGCAGATGCGCTGCCGGGTGGATGTCGAGGACGACGGCCCCGGTGTGCCGGAAACCGCCTGGGAGAAAATCTTCACGCCGTTCCTGCGCCTGGACGACAGTCGCACCCGGGCGTCCGGCGGACACGGCCTGGGCCTGTCGATCGTGCGGCGGATCATTCACTGGCACGACGGCCGGGCGCTGATCGGCAAGAGCAAGAGTCTGGGCGGAGCGTGCTTCAGCCTGAGCTGGCCGAGGAATCAGGAGCGGCGCTAAAAAACTTCAGGCAGGAATGCTGACCAGACTCAGCAACTGCCCGTCCTGCACGCCAAATTGCGCATCGAGTTCAGTGCCGTTGCGCCATTCGCCGGACAGGTCCGTCAGCAGCCGCAGCCGCACCTGACCTTGTTCATTCCACTCCAGCACCTCGGCGTGTTCGAAGTAGAAGCGCTGCTGCACGATCGGGTACAGCGCCTTGAACAGGCTTTCTTTCACCGAGAAGGTCAGGGTCACCCACAACGCAATCTGATCTCGGGAGCCGGCGGCCATGCGCTGCATTTCCGGCGGGGTCAGGATCTCTCCGGCCAGTCGTTCGGCGCGTTCGGCGTTGAGCAGGTTTTCCAGGTCCATGCCCAGTCCGCGCCAGTGCTGCTTGTTGGCGACAATCGCCGCCGCACGGCCGGTGCTGTGGGTGATCGAGCCGCAGATGTGTGCCGGCCAAATGGGCGCGCGGTCCTCGCCGATCGGCGGAACAGTGCTTGAGCCTTCCAATTGCTGCAACGCGGCCCGGGCGCAAATCCGCCCGGCAAGGAATTCCGCCTGCCGCTTGGCCACCGAACGCTGAATGCTCGGCGGCGGCTCGATGGCGCTGCGGCGGAAGTCATCGCCGAGCAGTTGCGACGGGTCGAAATGGGTGGTCAACAGCACGGTGTCAGGCAATACCTTCGGCAGCGGCCAATGGGCATCGAGCGGAGTGCAGCAGGCGGGGAGGAAAGGGCTGGCAGTCATGTCGGCATTTTGCCGGGTTGTCTTCGGGCTGGATAGTGCAGAGCAGGTGATCGTTCCCACGCAGAAGCCTGGAGCCATGATCGTTCCCACGCTCTGCGTGGGAATGCATACAGTGACGCTCTGCGTCACACCGCGAAGGGACGCGGAGCGTCCCGGGCTGCATTCCCACGCGGAGCGTGGGAACGATCAGCGCGAGGGGGCGACCGGGTTCAGCCAAAGATTTTCTTGAAGAACGCCTGCATGTCCGCCCAGGATTTTTCATCGGCGGCCTTGTTGTAGCCGATATCCGGGCCACCGTGATCGCCGTGGCTCAGGCGATCCGCGTCGGGATTGCTGAACCCGTGCTTGGCGCCGTCGAGATTGACGAATTGATAGTCGGCGCCGGCCTTGTCCATTTCCGACTTGAACGCCGCGACGTTGTCCGGGGTGACCATGCTGTCCAGCGCGCCATGCTCGACGAGAATTTTCGCCTTCACGCTGCCAGGCGCAGCCGGGGTCTTGGTGGCCAGCGCACCGTGGAAACTCACCACGCCGGCCAGCGGCACACCCTGACGCGCCGCATTCAGCACCACGCCACCGCCGAAGCAGTAACCGATGGCGGCGATTTTATCCTTGTCGGTCTGCGGCTGTTTCTTCAACAGATCCAGCCCGGCCTGAAAGCGCTTGCTGGCCGCATCGGCGTTTTGCGTGGCGGCTTGCATGAACGCCATCGCGTCTTTCGGGTGCTCGGTGTTCTTGCCCTCACCGTACATGTCGATGGCCAGCGCGCTGTAGCCGAGCCCGGCGAGATCCCGGGCGCGGCGCTTGGCGTAGTCGTTCAGTCCCCACCATTCATGCACCACCACCACGCCGGGGCGCGGGCCCTTGATCGCGTCGTCGTAGGCGTAGTAACCGATCAGCTTCGTGCCGTCGGCGCTCTGGTAGGGGATTTCCTCGGTCTTGATCGCAGCCTGGCTGAGGCTGCTGAAGACGAGCAGGGCGAGGGTTAGAAGCAGGCGCATGATCGGGTCTCCTGACAATAAAGGGTCAAAACAGCCTAGTTCATTTCATTCAGGCCAGGTTCAGAGAGTGTTCAGGGGCGGTACAGGGGAGGGCCAGTAACCTTGCGCCATACCCAAACAGCGCTGTGAAAGAGGAAACTCCATGACTCGTTTAAATAAACTGCTGCTGGCTTTTACCGTAATGAGCGCCAGTATCGCGGCCCACGCCGACACCACCAGCAACTTCGCCGGCCTGACCTTTGGCCAGACCAGCGACAAGATCAAGAAATCCAACGCCCTGAACGACAACCTCGGCCACCCGGACGCCACCGCGGCCATCGACGGCAACAACACCTACGGCCTGCGTCTGGGTCAGCAAAACAGCCAGGGTCGCTACTACGCCACCTACGACAACGTGTCGGGCTCGCACAATGGCATTAAACTGCGCCAGGAAAACCTGCTGGGCAGCTACGATCTGTTCTACCCGGTGGGCGGCAGCACCAAGCTGTTCGGCGGTGCCACGGCGGGTCTGACCAAGCTGACCCAGGATTCGCCAGGCTACAGCCGCGACAGTGACATCGGTTACGCCGTCGGCGGTCAGTTCGGTGTGCTGCAGCAAGTCTCGCAGAACACCTCGGTCGAACTCGGTTACCGTTACCTGCGCAGCAACGCCAGCACCGAGATGAAAGAGAGCGGCGGCAGCAAGCAAGGCTCGCTGGACTTGACCAGCAGCGCCCAGACTTACCTGTCGGCCAACTACGCTTTCTAAGCGACTGGCGTCAGGCCCGCGCCGGGTCGTCCTTTGAGGGGCGACCCGGCGCAGCCATGTGAGGCGAAAGCCTTTGGAGTTGTCGATTTACCCGGGAGAGCGTCATGAAACTGTTGGTCGTCGAAGATGAAGCGCTGTTGCGCCATCACCTGCAAACCCGCCTGACGGAGAGCGGTCACGTGGTCGAGTCCGTGGCCAATGCCGAAGAGGCGTTGTACCAGACCGGGCAATTCAACTTTGACCTGGCGGTGATCGACCTCGGCCTGCCGGGCATGGGCGGGCTCGACCTGATCCGTCAGTTGCGCTCGGGCGGCAAGACCTTTCCGATCCTGATCCTCACCGCGCGCGGCAACTGGCAGGACAAGGTCGAAGGCCTGGCCGCCGGCGCCGACGATTACGTGGTCAAGCCGTTCCAGTTCGAAGAACTCGAAGCGCGGCTCAATGCGTTGCTGCGCCGCTCCAGCGGTTTCACCCAGTCGACCATCGTCGCCGGCCCGCTTTTGCTGGATCTGAATCGCAAGCAGGCGAGTCTCGACGAGCAACCGCTGGCGCTGACGGCCTACGAATACCGGATCCTCGAATACCTCATGCGCCATCACCAGCAAGTGGTGCCCAAGGATCGGCTGATGGAGCAGTTGTACCCGGATGACGACGAGCGCGATCCGAACGTGATCGAAGTGCTGGTCGGCCGACTGCGCCGCAAGCTTGAAGGCCCGGCCGGGTTCAAGCCGATCGACACCGTGCGCGGCCTCGGTTACCTGTTCAATGAGCGCTGCACTTGATCCGTTCCCTTCGCGTCCGGCTGATGCTCGCCGCCACCACCCTGGCGGTGTTGTTCATGCTCGCGTTGCTCCCGGCGATGCAGGGCGCATTCAGCCTGGCGCTGCAGGACTCGATCGAGCAGCGGCTGGCGTCCGACGTCACCACGCTGATCTCCGCCGCGCGGGTTGAAAACAACCACCTGATGATGCCGGCACAGTTGCCCGACGAGCGCTTCAACCTCACGGACAATCGCCTGCTCGGCTACATCTATGACCGCGAAGGCCATCTGGTCTGGCGTTCGAAAGGCACCCAGGAAGAGAAGATCAACTACACGCCGCGCTACGACGGCCTCGGCAACGAGTTCGCGCGGATCCGCGAAGCCAACGGTCAGGAATTCTTTGTCTACGACGTCGAAGTCAAACTGCTCGGCGGCAAGAGCGCAGCCTTCAGTATCGTGGCCCTGCAACCGGTGCGCGAATACGAAACCACCCTCGAAGGTCTGCGGGAAAATCTCTACCTCGGTTTCGGCGCGGCGCTGCTGGTGCTGCTCGCACTGCTGTGGATCGGCCTGACCTGGGGCCTGAAAGCCTTGCGCCGGCTAAGTCAGGAACTCGACGAGATCGAAGGAGGAACCCTCGAAAGCCTCAGCGAACAACACCCGCGCGAACTGCTGCGCCTGACCGGTTCCCTCAACCGCCTGCTGCACAGCGAACGCCAGCAGCGCAGCCGTTACCGCGACTCCCTCGACGACCTGGCCCACAGCCTGAAAACTCCGCTGGCGGTATTGCAAGGCGTCAGCGAAGACATGGCCCAGCGCCCCGAAGACCGCGATCAGGCCTGGGTGCTGCAAACCCAGATCGAACGCATGAGCCAGCAGATCGGCTACCAGTTGCAACGCGCCAGCCTGCGCAAAAGTGGCCTGGTGCGCCATCAGGTGCGCCTGCGTCCGGTGCTGCAAAGCCTGTGCGACACGCTGGACAAGGTCTACCGCGACAAACACGTGCGCGTGGCCTTCGATCTGCCGGAGCACTGTTACGTGCCGATCGAGCAGGGCGCCTTGCTGGAGATGATGGGCAACCTGCTGGAAAACGCCTATCGCCTGTGTCTGGGCGAAGTGCGCATCAGCGTGCGCGAAAGTCTGGACGGAATCGAACTGTGCATCGAAGACGACGGCCCCGGCGTACCACCGGATCAGCGCGCACGGATTCTCGAACGCGGCGAACGTCTGGACCGCCAGCATCCGGGGCAGGGCATCGGGCTGGCGGTGGTCAAGGACATCATCGAGAGCTATAGCGCCAAGCTGACCCTGGGGGATTCGCCGATGGGCGGGGCGGCGTTCAGGATTCATTTTCCGGCGGTGTGACCGCTCACTGCTCCTGCGCTCGATAAGCCCCCGGCGTCAGCCCCGTCCACTTCTTGAACGCACGATGAAACGCCGACGGCTCGGAAAACCCGAGCTGTTCGGCGATCTGTTGCAACGACAGATCCGCGCGCCCCAGGTGATAAATCGCGATGTCCCGCCGCAACTGATCCTTCAATTCCTGAAAGCTGGTGCCTTCCTCGCGCAGATGCCGGCGCAGGGTTTGCGGGCTGATGTGCAGGTGCGCGGCCACGGCTTCCAGATCCGGCCAGCGCGTGCTGTCGTGGCTGAGCAAGCGGCGCAGCCGGCTGCTCAGGCTGTTGCCGTCGTCCGGGCGGGACAGCAGGTCGGCGGGGGAGCGTTCGAGAAAATGCTTGAGGGTGCGTTCGTCCTGCAACAGCGGCATGTGCAGGTAGCGACTGTGAAACACCAGGCTGCTTTGCGTTGCGGAAAATTCCAGCGGGCATGAGAACAGCAAATCGTATTCCGCCCCGTGCGCCGGTTTCGGGTAGCTGAAGTTCGCCTGTTCGAGGCGAATCCGCTGGCCGATCAGCCAGCTGCCGAGGCGATGCCAGATCACCAGCAGGCTCTCGCTGAGAAAGTGATCCGGGTCCCACAATTGCGCATCGTCGAGACTCAGGCGCACCCATTCGTCTTCATGGCTCAGGGTCAGGCGCGGGGCTTCGGGGAATAGGCTATAAAACAATAAGCCGCGTTGCAGAGCCTTTTCCAGGCTGCGGCAATGAATAATCGCGTGGCACATCATGGCGAAGCTGCCGGGTTTGCTCGGTGCGTTGCCGAAGCCCAGGTATTCGTCGTCCAGGGCCAGCCACAGGTTCTGGATCAGCTGGGTGAATTGCTCCGGGGCGATCCGCGCGCGCGGCTCGTCGAGCAGTTCGGGGCTGATGCCCAGTTGCTGCAGCAGGTCCGAATAGTCGTAACCCGAGCGCCGCGCGCCACCGAGGGCGGCGCGGGCAAAGTGACTGGCGATGGTGCGTTCGCGCATGAGCGGCAGGTCCTTCCTCTGGCGACCGATGGTAGCGGCTGCCTTTGATCGGTAACAAGGCGGATTTCCGCCAAATTGTAGGACGAGGTCGGGCGAGTTGGCGGAAATCCGCCACACTTGAGTCACCGAACGGTGACACAGAAAAACCCGTATCCCCTGATATCAAAAGGCTTGCAGCGATTTGCACCAAAGTGGCACGACGTTTGCGATAAGAGCCACAGAAGCGTGCGCCGAGCCGGTCCGGAAAAGCGCCGTTCGACACAACAAATCCCTCCAGTGCAGGAGGGTTCGCAATTCAGGTTTCGCGTTCAACAGATGGATGTTGCCACGCGGGACTCTTGAGGAACTTTGCAATGACGACTCGTCAGCCACTGTACAAATCCCTGTATTTCCAGGTGATCGTTGCCATCGCCATCGGCATCCTGCTCGGTCACTTCTACCCACAGACCGGTGTGGCGCTCAAGCCACTGGGTGACGGGTTCATCAAACTGATCAAAATGGTCATTGCGCCGATCATCTTCTGTACCGTTGTCAGCGGCATCGCCGGCATGCAGAACATGAAATCCGTGGGCAAGACCGGCGGCTACGCGCTGCTGTACTTCGAAATCGTTTCCACCATTGCCCTGCTGATCGGTCTGGTCGTGGTCAACGTTGTGCAGCCGGGCGCCGGCATGCACATCGACGTCACCACCCTGGACGCCTCGAAAATCGCCACTTATGTGACGGCCAGTAAAGACCAGAGCATCGTTGGTTTCCTCCTCAACGTGATCCCGAACACCATCGTCGGCGCATTCGCCACCGGTGACATCCTGCAAGTGCTGATGTTCTCGGTGATCTTTGGCTATGCGCTGCATCGCCTGGGTTCATACGGTCGTCCGCTGCTGGACATGATCGATCGCTTCGCCCACGTGATGTTCAACATCATCAACATGATCATGAAACTGGCGCCACTCGGTGCGCTGGGCGCCATGGCGTTCACCATCGGTGCCTACGGTGTCGGCTCGCTGGTGCAGCTGGGTCAGCTGATGATCTGCTTCTACATCACCTGCGTACTGTTCGTCGTGCTGGTGCTGGGTGCGATCTGCCGGGCTCACGGTTTCAGCGTGTTCAAACTGGTGCGCTACATCCGTGAAGAGCTGTTGATCGTACTGGGTACGTCCTCGTCGGAATCGGCGCTGCCACGCATGCTGATCAAGATGGAACGTCTGGGCGCGAAGAAATCGGTGGTAGGTCTGGTCATCCCGACCGGCTACTCGTTCAACCTCGACGGTACCTCGATCTACCTGACCATGGCGGCCGTGTTCATCGCTCAGGCGACCGACACCCACATGGACATCACCCATCAGATCACCCTGCTGCTGGTGCTGCTGCTGTCCTCCAAAGGCGCAGCCGGTGTGACCGGTTCGGGCTTCATCGTACTGGCGGCCACCCTGTCGGCCGTAGGTCACCTGCCGGTGGCCGGTCTGGCGCTGATCCTCGGTATCGACCGCTTCATGTCCGAAGCCCGCGCCCTGACCAACCTGGTCGGCAACGCCGTAGCGACTATCGTCGTGGCCAAGTGGGTCAAGGAGCTGGACACCGACGTGCTGCAATCCGAGCTGGCCTCGGGCGGTCGCGGTATCTCTGACGAGCGTCAAGAAGACGACCTGGGCGTGGCCGAAGGCCCGACCCCGAGCAATGTGAAGTAAGCATCGCTCGAATGGAAAAACCCGCTTCGGCGGGTTTTTTCTTGTCTGCTGTTTGAGCGCAACGGTCAGCGCAACTGATGGATCCGGTAATTGCCCCATCGCCGATGGCTGCCTAGGCTGCATGCATCGTTGATGGAGAATGCCCATGTCTGCACCGCTGGCCTCACTGAAGATTCTGGATTTCTCGACCCTGCTGCCGGGGCCGTTCGCCTCGCTGCTGCTGGCGGACATGGGCGCCGAGGTACTGCGCATCGAATCGCCGACCCGCCTC
The DNA here is from genome assembly GCF_059424205.1 of Pseudomonas sp. GW456-12-1-14-TSB6. Lineage (NCBI taxonomy): Bacteria > Pseudomonadati > Pseudomonadota > Gammaproteobacteria > Pseudomonadales > Pseudomonadaceae > Pseudomonas > Pseudomonas sp. GW456-12-1-14-TSB6. The sequence continues at coordinate 36,876 of NZ_JBWKZE010000010.1, read as the reverse complement.
GACCTGGTGCGGGTGTTGCCGCCCCACGATCACGGTGTCTCGGCCAGTCACGCTTATCTCAATCGCAACAAGCGCAGCCTGGCCCTGGACCTCAAGCAGCCCGAGGCGCTGGAGCTGGTGAAGCAGTTGCTGGTGGATTACGACATCGTGCTGGAGCAATTCCGACCCGGAGTGATGGAGCGGCTGGGGCTGGGTTACGAGACGCTGAAGGCGATCAATCCGAAGCTGATTTACGTGTCGATCACCGGTTACGGCCAGACCGGACCGTACAGGGATCGCGCCGGTCACGACATCAACTACTTGGCGCTGGCCGGGCTCTCCAGTTACACCGGGCGCGCCGACAGCGGGCCCTTGCCGCTGGGCATGCAGGTGGCGGACGTCGCGGGCGGCTCGCTGCACGGGGTGATCGGTCTGCTGGCAGCGGTGATTTCCCGCCAGCAAACCGGGCAGGGCACCCATCTGGACGTGAGCATGACCGACTGCGCGTTCAGCCTGAACGCCATGGCGGGTGCCGGTTATCTGGCCTGCGGCGAGGAGCCGGGCTGGGAAGATCAGATGCTCAATGGCGGCAGCTTCTACGATTACTACCGCTCTCGCGACGGGCGCTGGATGTCGGTGGGCAGTCTGGAGCCGGCCTTCATGCAGCAACTGTGTGCGGCGTTGGGCCGGCCGGAACTGACGGCGCAGGGCTTGTCGCCCAAGCCCGAGCAGCAGCGGGCGCTCAAGGACGCCTTGAAGGTCGAGTTCGAGAAGCATGACTTTGCTGAACTGTGCGAGCTGTTCGCCGGGATCGATGCCTGTGTCGAACCGGTATTGAATCTGGGCGAGGCGGTGCAGCATCCGCAATTGCAGGCGCGGGAACTGGTGACGCAGGTGCCGCGTGGGGATGGCACGGTGCAGGCGCAGATCGCCTGTCCGCTGAAGTTTTCCGTAGCGTTGCCGGCGCCGCGGCATGTCGGCGCGGCGCTGGGGCAGCATACGGATCAGGTGTTGGCGGAGTTGGGGGTGAGCCCTGAGCGGATTGCCGAACTACGTGCCGCGAAAGTGGTTTTGTAGCTCGTTCCCACGCTCTGCGTGGGAATGCCGCCATGGACGCTCTGCGTCCACTGTGACGCAGAGCGTCACGGGATACATTCCCACGCAGAGCGTGGGAACGAGGTGGGGACTTACTCGACCCGCATCTCGCCACTGAACACCAGCGTGTTGCGGCAACGCCGGCACAGATAGCGCCGCCCCTGCCGGACCAGACTATGGCGCTGCGCCGAAAACGGAAAATCGCTATCCGCACACGGGCACTTATAGATATAGCGGGTCACGCTGCGGCGTTTGACTTCATAGGTATGGCAGCGGTCCGGCGGCAATTCGTAAACGCCGCGCATGATCAGTTGCCACTCCTCGCCGTGGGGCTGGATGCGGTCGCCGAACAGCTGGTGGGCGATCAGGTGCGCGACTTCGTGGGCCACGGTCTGCTTGAGGAAATGTTCGGTGTTTTCCCGGTACAGCTGCGGATTGAAACGCAGCAGGTTCTCGTGCAGATGCGCGACCCCGGCTTTTTGCCCGCGCAGCTTGAGGCTCACCACGGGGCGTTTGAAAGGACGTTTGAAAAAGGATTCAGCGAGTTGGAAACAGTCTTCGACGCGGGTATTGAGTTGCTCGGGCATGCTTGATGGATCTCCAGAGGCGTCGAGTATGCCGCAACCCCGGGGCGTTGCGAATCGTCGAACTGCCGAATGGTCGTCGCTCTTTTTCAACCGGCACGAGAAGGCCGCCTTGCGGCGGCCTGTGTTGGCGGATCTTGTTTTTCTCGGGATGAACCGATTGCTAATTGGTGTAGACGGGCCCCACGCCCAGTCCCCAGACAATCACGGTGAACGCCATGATGGCCACCAGCACCACCAGACCCACCGCCAGTACCGAGCTGGAAAACAGGAAACCCTCGTCGGACGGAATGTTCATGAAGGTCGGCAGCCCCACATACAACAGATACACCGTGTAGCAGATGGCCGCCGTGCCGACGATCATCCCCAGCCACATGTGCGGGTAGAGCGCCGCCAGCCCGCCGACGAACAACGGTGTCGCGGTGTAGGTGGCAAATGCCACGCAACGGGCCAGGCTCGGGTTGGCGTCATAGGTGCGGGCCATCCAGTGCACGAAGGCACCCATGACCGCGACCCCGCCGAGCATTGCCAGGTAAGACATGATCGTCATCCACAACGCGCTTTCGACGGTGAGCATCACCGGTGCGCGGTTGCCGATCACCCAGCCGACCTGGGTGGTGCCGATAAATGCCGAAACAGCGGGGATCGCCGCCAGAATCAGCGTGTGCGTCAAGTACATGTGGCTGATGCTTTCTTCCTGGTCGCCACGGATTTCCTTCCATTCCTGATCGGGGTGGGTAAAAAGTCCCACTACGTGATGGATCATGCCAGTCACTCCTCTCGTTATTGCCATCGCCCCCCAGCGGAGCGCCTACGGGCCAATGCGGCCGAGCAAATACAGGTCTTCAGATTGTGTGCGACCTTATGTCGCAGTATAGAAAGGTCTTAACCGCACAGGTGATAGGGGCTTAGAGCAAATCGCGCTGTAAAACCTCGGGGTAATCGCGTCGAGGTCTGTGTAGACGGGCGTTACGAGCGGCGACAACCTGTGGCCACAAGCCCAGTGTTTTTGCGTAAAATGCCCGCCTTTCGTCACACCTCACGGATTTCGCGTCATGGGCACTCTTACGGTCAACCAGAACAAACTGCAAAAGCGCCTGCGCCGCCTGGCCGGCGAAGCCGTCACCGACTTCAACATGATCGAAGACGGCGACAAGGTCATGGTCTGCCTGTCCGGGGGCAAGGACAGCTACACCATGCTCGACGTGCTGATGCACCTGCAGAAGGTTGCACCGATCAAGTTCGAGATCGTCGCCGTGAACATGGACCAGAAGCAGCCGGGTTTCCCCGAGCACGTGCTGCCGGCCTACCTGAAAGAGCTGGGCATCGAGTACCACATCGTCGAGAAGGACACGTACTCGGTGGTCAAGGAACTGATCCCGGAAGGCAAGACCACCTGCTCGCTGTGCTCGCGCCTGCGTCGCGGCACGCTGTACACCTTTGCCGACGAAATCGGCGCGACCAAAATGGCTCTCGGTCATCATCGCGACGACATCGTCGAGACATTCTTCCTCAACATGTTCTTCAACGGCAGTCTCAAGGCCATGCCGCCGAAGCTGCGCGCCGACGATGGTCGCAACGTGGTGATCCGTCCGCTGGCCTACTGCAACGAGAAAGACATCCAGGCCTACTCGGACTTCAAGCAATTCCCGATCATCCCGTGCAACCTTTGCGGCTCCCAGGAAAACCTGCAGCGTCAGGTGGTCAAGGAAATGCTCCAGGACTGGGAACGCAAGACCCCGGGCCGTACCGAGAGTATTTTCCGCAGCCTGCAGAACGTGATCCCGTCGCAACTGGCTGACCGTAACCTGTTTGACTTCACCAGCCTGAAGATCGACGAGACGGCGGCTTCGCGTTTCGTCAATGTGGTGAACCTGTAAGTGATCTGATCGCTCGAAAGAAACGGCGCTCGCGGGCGCCGTTTTCAATTCATTTTTTAGGAGAGGGCATGCGCGACTACAAGTGGCTGCACGAATACTGTCTGAACCGCTTCGGTTCGGCGGCTGAACTGGAAGCCCATCTGCCCGTTCCCAAGACCCCGGCGCAACTGCGCAAGATCAGCGACGACCGTTATCTCTCGACCATGGCCCTGCGGGTATTTCGTGCCGGGCTCAAGCACAGTCTGGTGGACGCCAAGTGGCCGGCCTTCGAGGAAGTGTTCTTCAAGTTCGACCCGGAAAAGGTCGTGTTGATGAGTGCCGAACACCTTGAGCGGCTGATGCAGGATGCGCGGATCATCCGTCATCTGGGCAAGCTGAAAAGCGTGCCACGCAATGCGCAGTTCATTCTGGACGTCGAGAAAGAGAAGGGCAGTTTCGGTGCGTTGCTGGCCGACTGGCCGGTGACCGACATCGTCGGTTTGTGGACCTACCTGAAAAAGCACGGCCATCAATTGGGCGGGCTGTCGGCGCCGCGGTTTTTGCGGATGGTTGGCAAGGACACCTTTGTGCCGAGCTACGACGTGGTCGCGGCGTTGAATGCACAGAAGATCGTCGACAAGGCACCCACCAGCCTGCGGGATCTGGCGACGGTGCAGAACGCGTTCAACCAGTGGCATGAAGAGAGTGGCGGACGGCCGATGAGCCAGATCTCGATGATGCTGGCTTACACCGTCAATCATTGAGCCTAGGGTGATCGTTCCCACGCTCTGCGTGGGAATGCCGCCCGGGACGCTCTGCGTCCCTGAGACGCGGAGCGTCTCTTGATGCATTCCCACGCGGAGCGTGGGAACGATCTTGGAGTTGGAGCGCAGTCAGGCGACGGAGATTTCGCCTTCGCCCGCCAGTTTGCGGTTCAGCTGATACCGCCACCGCACATACAGCAACGCCGAGCAGAACACCGCCAGACTGGCGATCATCTCCAGCACGCCGAACAGCTGCCGGCTCGGGTCGTATGCGGCCAGCGCGCCCTTGATGAAATACAGGTTCACCACAAAGCACATCCACGAATGCCCGCGTGCGCTGCCCATGATCATGCCCGGTGCGAGCACGACCCATGGGATCAGCTCGATCAGCAGAATCACCCACGGCCGCGCGCCGTGCAGGTCGGCGAACACCAGGTAATACGCGGCGAGCAGTCCGGCCAGGCCGAAAAAACACAGCAGACTGATCACCCGCATGGCCCGCACCCGTGGCTCCAGCCACTCGACGGCGGGCAGGACTTTCGGCTTTCTGGCCATCTCAGTTCCCCAGTTTCTGGGCGGTCTTGGCCAGACGTGCGCCGAGTGCGCGGCACAGCGCCACTTCGTGCTGATCGAGACCGCTTTTGCCGTCGGCCCCGGCGTGATGGCTGGCGCCGTACGGCGTGCCGCCGCCCTGGGTTTCCAGCAGCGCTGACTCGCTGTAGGGCAGGCCGGTGATCAGCATGCCGTGGTGCAGCAGCGGCAGCATCATCGACAACAGGGTAGTTTCCTGGCCGCCATGCAGGCTGGCGGTGGAGGTAAACACCCCGGCCGGTTTGCCGACCAGCGCGCCGGTCAGCCACAGGTTGCTCGTGCCATCGAGGAAATACTTGAGCGGCGCGGCCATGTTGCCGAAACGGGTCGGGCTGCCGAGGGCCAGGCCGGCGCAGTTCTTCAGGTCATCCAGCGTGGCGTACAGCGCGCCTTCATCCGGAATGTCCGGTGCCACGGCTTCGCACTCGGTGGAGATCGCCGGCACGGTGCGCAGGCGTGCTTCGAGGCCGGCCTGCTCGACGCCACGGGCAATCTGCCGGGCCATCTCGTTGGTCGATCCGCTGCGGCTGTAATACAGAACCAGAATGTACGGCGCACTCACGGCAGCAGCTCCAGGATCTGCTCCGGTGGACGGCCGATGACGGCTTTGTCGCCGGCTTCGAGAATCGGTCGCTCCATCAACTTCGGATGTGCCGCGATGGCTTCGATCAGTTGTTTTTCGGTGAGACTGGCGTCGGCCAGGTTCAGGGTCTTGTATTCGTCTTCGCCGGTGCGCAGCAGTTGCCGTGCGCTGATTCCCAGCTTGCCGAGCAGCGCCTTGATCTGCGCGGCGTCCAGCGGGGTTTCGAGGTAGCGCACCACGTTTGGCGTCAGGCCGCGGGCTTCGAGGAGTTCGAGCGCACCGCGGGATTTCGAGCAGCGCGGGTTGTGATAAAGCGTCAGATCGGTCATGGGCGGGTCGCTTCTTGCGTAGAGTGGCGGCTATTCTAACTGTGCAGCGCGCAATCCAGAACCTTGGGAGGCGATGGGTCGCAGGCGCATTCAATTTTTCACAAGGAACACGACATGACACGGGCACTGGCAGCGGCATTGACGATCATCGGGGCGTTGATGCTGGGGGGCTGCGGTAACGACTACGGCATCGACCAGAACGGGCAGAAAGTGGCGTCCGAGCGCCTCGACAAACAATGGGTCGTGCTCAACTACTGGGCCGAATGGTGCGGCCCGTGCCGCACGGAAATCCCGGAACTCAACCATCTGGCCGAAGAGCTCAAGGGCAAGAAAATCGGCGTGTTCGGGGTCAACTTCGACAACGTGCAGGGTGAAGAGCTGAAGAGCGCCAGCGAAAAACTGGGCATCAAATTCACCGTACTGGCGCAGGACCCAGCGGAACTGTTCGAACTGCCGCGCAGTGAGGCCTTGCCGGTGACCTACATCATCGACAACAAGGGCAAGGTGCGGGAGCAGTTGATGGGTGAGCAGACGGCGGCGGGGGTGATGGCCAAGCTTGAGGCGTTGCAGGCGACTAACTGATTTGCCTTGGCTGATCGTCGCTGATCGTTCCCACGCTCCGCGTGGTAACGCCGCCCCGGACGCTCCGCGTCCGCTGTGACGCAGAGCGTCACGGGATGCATTCCCACGCAGAGCGTGGGAACGATCATTCAGGGCAGCAGGATCAGCCTTCTTCCAGCCACCAGCGCAATGGCTTGCCTTCAGCCGGCCAGAAGCGCATCTGCTCGATCGGCGAGATATCCCAGCGTTCCACGTGTTCCAGGGCCTGGAGGAAGCGTTGCTCCTGCTCCATGAGCGCCGGTGCGCAGAGTTTGCGGGTCTTGCCGATCTTGCCGAAGCTCAGCTTGTCGCCTTCCAGGGTGTACGGCGCGAACCAGTGGTTGCAGCCGCCATTGCCATACGCCCGCCCGTCATCGCCGAGGGTCACGGTCAGGTGGCTGTAATCCATCAGCGGACGCTCGCCGATCCATTCCAGAATGTAGCTACGGTTCTGTTGCAGTTGCACAGGCTCCGCGGCGCAACCCATCAGGCCGGCGCCGACAGCGGCGGTCAGGGCCAGGTGTTTCATCACGCCGGCTCCTGGCATTTCGGGCACAGATGCTTGTCGCCGACGGCTTTCCAGCCCAGCTCCGCAATACGTGCCGTGGCGGCCGGTTTTTCCGCAGGCTTGCCCAGTTTGGCGTCCACGGCGAATTCGAAGCTCAGCTCCTTGGCGCAGCTGTTGCAGTTGACCTGCCAGGTGTGGATCGCCAGTTCACCGAACACCGGGCCGGTGGTCATGGCAGTCCATTGACCCGGCGGGTTGATCAGGTGGCGGACGGTGTCGACGGTCAGGCGCATGGACAAGTCCTTGCTGCCTTTGAGGGTCACGACCAGCACGTCGCCGATGCGGATCGAGCCACCGTTGCCGGTGACCTGATAACGGCCCGGAACCAGGGCGCGGCATTCGGTGAGGGTGTGTTGCGGGTTCATCAGGGTGTAGCGGAAATCGTGTTCGACCATGGGTCCTCCAAATATGCGCGACATGCTAGCACGGGCTTGATTGCAGAATGATGCGCGCGTGCGACCTTCGATCCGGTTCAAATCGACACCGCAGTCGTGGCAAACTGCCGCCTTCATTTTCAAGGAACGGAACATGGCGCTGATCGAATGTTATGAATGCAAGCGGAGCATCAGCTCCGAAGCCACGGCGTGCATTCATTGCGGGGCTCCGCTGGCAGAGGCGCAGGCGTCTCACGCCGAAAAGGGCGCGTCGACGATTTCCTTTGGCAGCCTGCCGCGTAACAAGGCAGTGCCCGAGGCCTTCGTTCCGCCACCGGCCCCCGAGCGGCCGAAGATCATGCCGGCCGCGGCGGGGCGACGTCGTCGTTCGCAGCCTGTCGAGCCCGTGGCAAACCCGGACGGCTCGCGTCCGGTGGAAGGCTGGCTGAAGATCATGGCGTTTCTGATGCCGCTGGTGTTTGTCTGGTTCCTGCTGCGCAGCGGGCACTCCCTCAAGCAACGTTTACTGGGGTTCGGCTGGCTGGCGCTGTTGATCCTGTGCGTAGCGATTACCCCGACGCCACCTCCGGTCTGAGTCCGACCGTTCAGCCCTCGACCTGGTTCTGCGGCGTACCCGCCGCCCAGGTCGCGATATTGTGCAGGGTGGTCGCGGCAATCGCGCCCAGCGCCTCATGGGTCAGGAACGCCTGATGCGCGGTGACGATCACATTCGGGAACGTCAGCAGCCGCGCCAGCACGTCGTCCTGTAGCGGCAGGTCGGAACGGTCCTCGAAGAACAGCTGCGCCTCCTCTTCATACACATCCAGTCCCAGATAACCGAGCTGGCCGTCCTTCAGGGCGTCGATCAGCGCCGGCGTGTCCACCAGACCGCCGCGCCCGGTGTTGATCAGCATCGCCCCCGGTTGCATGTGCGCCAGCGAATTGCGGTTGATCAGGTGTCTGCTCTGTTCGTTGAGCGGGCAGTGCAGGCTGATGATCCGCGCTTGCGCCAGCAGGTCCGGCAGGCTCAGGTAGCGCGCGCCCAACGCTTCGACGGCAGGGTTCGGATAAGGGTCGTAGGCCAGCAGTTCGCAGCCGAAGCCGTGCATGATTTTCGCGAAGGTCGCGCCGATCTGTCCGGTGCCGACGATGCCGACCGTCTTGCCCACCAGATCGAAACCGGTAAGACCGTGCAGGCTGAAATCGCCTTCGCGGGTGCGGTTGTAGGCGCGATGCAGGCAACGGTTGAGGGCGAGGATCAACGCCACCGCATGCTCGGCCACCGCGTGGGGCGAGTAGGCCGGTACACGCACGACGGCCAGCCCGAGGCGTTTGGCGACGGCCAGATCCACATGGTTGTAGCCGGCCGAACGCAAGGCGATCAGGCGAGTGCCGCCGGCGGCCAGACGTTCCAGCACCGGCGCGCTCAGGTCATCGTTGATGAAGGCGCAGACTACTTCGTGATGTTCGGCCAACGCTGCGGTATCGAGACTGAGCCGGGCGGGCTGAAAGTGCAGTTCGATCCCGTCCGGGCAGTCGGCGGCGAGGAAACTGTCGCGGTCGTAGGTCTGGCTGCTGAAAACGATCGTGCGCATGAAATCCTCCTGGAGCATCGACGCGGGCGCAAATCACCCGCGACAACTTTAGCCGCGTCGGCGTTGACCGGCATTGTCGTGGATCAGGCGCTGATCTTCGCCTGGGCCGCCAGACGATTGATCGCCCGTTCCAGCTCGTCCAGCGCGGTCGAGGCCTTGGGATCCTGCTGCTTGAGCAGGGTTTCGCTGCGCTGGCAGGCGGCGCGCAATTGCGGCACGCCGCAGTAACGGGTGGCACCATGCAGGCGGTGCACCCGTTCCAGCAGACCGTTCTGATCCTGACTGTCGCGGGCGGTGCGAATGGCTTCGCGATCGGCCTCAAGCGAGGCCAGCAGCATCGCCAGCATGTCTGCCGCCAGATCCGCCTTGCCGGCGGCCAGGCGCAAACCTTCTTCGTGATCGAGAATTGGCAGTTCCTGATTGCCCAGCAGACTTTCGCCGCCTCGGTCCGGCGCCTGATTGCGCAATGCCAGGCCGGTCCACTTCAGCACGACCTGCGCCAGTTGCCGCTCGCTGATCGGCTTGGTCAGGTAGTCGTCCATGCCGCTTTGCAGCAGCGCGCGTTTTTCATTGGCCATGGCGTGGGCGGTGAGGGCAACGATCGGCAGCGGCGTGCAGTGCCGCTCGCTTTCCCACTGGCGAATCGTCTCGGTGCTCTGGCGTCCGTCCATGCCGGGCATCTGCACGTCCATCAGCACCAGATCGAAGGTTTCGTTCTGCACCGCCTTGACCGCGGCATAACCGCTTTCCACGGCCAGCACCTTGGCGCCCATGTCTTCGAGCAGCGTCTGCACCAGCAACAGGTTGGCCGGGTTGTCGTCGACGCACAGCACTTTCGGCGCGCGGCTCGACAACGGTTCGCCCGGTTCGCTGCGCTGCTGGCGCGGGTTGACCATGTCCGACAAGGCCCGGCGCAGTTTGCGGGTGCAGGCCGGTTTCGATTGCAGCTGACTGTGAGGGTTGGGCACCGAAAGGTGATAGAGCGTCAGCTCGGTGGTCGGGCACAACACCAGCACCCGGCAACCGAGGTGCTCAAGGTCCCAGATGTGCTGGTTGAGGCGCTCCGGCGGCATGTCGTTGCTGGTGATGCCGAGCACCGCCAGATCGATGGCCTGATCGGTCTGATGGGCGCCGGTAACGCCATTGGTCAGGCTTTCCAACGTGTTGAACGGCGTGACGTCGAGGCCGCAGTCTTCCAGTTGATGCTGCAGGGCCTGACGCGCCAGTTCGTGATTTTCCAGCACCGCCACCCGGCGCCCGAGCAACGGCGCGGCGGGCAGGTCTTCGGCATCGTCGCGGGTCTTGGGCAGGTTCAGGCTGATCCAGAATTCCGAACCTTCGCCCGGCGTGCTGTCGACGCCGATTTCGCCGCCCATCTGCTCGATCAGGCGCTTGGAAATCACCAGCCCCAGGCCGGTGCCACCGGGTTGGCGCGACAGCGAATTGTCGGCCTGGCTGAAAGCCTGGAACAACGCGCGCACATCCTGGTTCGACAAACCGATGCCGGTGTCCTGAATGCTGATGCGCAACTGCACGCTGTCGTCGTTTTCTTCTTCGAGCATGGCGCGGGCGACGATGGTGCCCTCGCGGGTGAACTTGATTGCGTTGCTCACCAGATTCGTCAGGATCTGCTTGAGCCGCAGCGGATCGCCGACCAGCGACAGCGGCGTATCGCGGTACACCAGACTCACCAGTTCCAGCTGCTTGGCGTGGGCGGCGGGGGCGAGGATGGTCAGGGTGTCCTGCAACAGGTCGCGCAGGTTGAACGGAATATGGTCGAGCACCAGTTTGCCGGCCTCGATCTTCGAGAAATCGAGGATCTCGTTGATGATCCCCAGCAGGCTGTCGGCGGACTTTTCGATGGTGCCCAGATAGTCGAGCTGGCGCGGGGTCAGTTCGCTTTTCTGCAACAGGTGGGTGAAACCCAGAATGCCGTTGAGCGGCGTGCGGATCTCGTGGCTCATGTTGGCGAGGAATTCGGATTTGATCCGGCTCGCTTCCAGCGCTTCCTTGCGGGCCAGGTCCAGCTCGATGTTCTGGATCTCGATGGTTTCCAGGTTCTGGCGCACGTCTTCGGTGGCCTGATCGACGCTGTGCTGCAATTCTTCCCGGGCGTTCTGCAGGGTGCCGGCCATGCGGTTGATGCCGGACGCCAGTTCATCCAGTTCCTGACTGCCCAGCGGTGGCAGGCGGGTTTCCAGGTGACCGTCCTTGAGCTGCGCGACGGCCTGTTTGATCTGGCTCAGCGGGCGGTTGATCGTGCGGCCCATGCGCAAGGCCAGCAGCGCGGCACCGGCCAGTCCCGCACCAATCAGCAACAGACTGGCGAACAGGCTTCGGTAGCCGCGCAACAGCATGCCGTTGTGCGACAGCTCCAGCTCGACCCAGCCGAGCAGGCGGTCGGACTCTTGCGGGATCAGCTCGCCGGCGAGGTTGCGGTGTTTGCCGAAGACCGGCAGCAGATAGCGGGTGGCATCGTTGCCGCTGCGTCGCAGCAGGTGCGCGCTGTCGCCGCTCGGCGCCTGGTTGAGCATGGTCGGGCCGGCGTGGGCGAGGGGAGAGCGATCGGGCGCGAGGAAGGTGACGGCGCGCACGTCTGGTTGTTCGAGGGACTGGGTGGCGATGCGCTCGAGCAGTTCGGCATCGCCGCGGCCCATGGCCGGTGCCACCAGCGGAGCCAGTTGCTCGGCGATCATTTCGCCGCGCTGCATCAGTTGGGTTTGCAGGTCGGACTGCTGCGTCCAGGTGAAATACCCGCCCAGCACCAGTGCCATCAGGCTGGTCGGCAACAGGGTCAGCAACAATACGCGACCTTTGATTCCCAGTTTCTTGAGCACGCCTTTCTCCTGCATCCCGCTGATCGTTGACTCACACGTGCGTCCGGCACGCGGTATCGGCGCAGTGTAGCGATTTGCTTGCGGGCAATCTTGGGAAAAATGATGTCGTGTTTGTTCACTTGCAGGCCGGTCATCTGTCCGACAGGTCAAGCTTGGGTTGCCGGGCGCCGGGCAATCTTGAATAATCGCCCAACTGAGAATTATTTGCAGATAGTCATGACTCCTGTCTCTATTGGCCAACCCCGCATTCTTTCCATCGAAGACGATCCCGTCCTCGGTGCCTATGTCCATGAACAACTGGGCCGCAGCGGCTTCCAGGTGACCTGGTGCCAGAACGGCAGCGAAGGCCTGAGCATTGCCCGGCGCCAGCCGTTCGATGTGGTGTTGATGGATATTCTGTTGCCGGGGCTGGATGGATTGAATGTCCTGACTCAACTGCGTCAGAGCCATTCCACGCCGGTGCTGCTGATGTCAGCCCTCGGTGCCGAAGCCGACCGTATCAGCGGTTTCCGCCTCGGCGCCGACGACTATCTGCCCAAACCCTTCAGCATGGCCGAGCTGCATGTGCGGATCGAAGCGATCCTGCGCCGGGTCGCCCTCGACCGTCGTCCGGCGGCTATCGCTCCGGCGGTGCCGGTCGGCGGACTGCGTTTCGACGACGAGCAGTGCGATGTGTTCTACGTCGACCAGCCCGCCGGCCTGACTCGCAGCGAATACCGCCTGCTGGAAACCCTCAACCGCAACGACGAGGAAGTGCTGAGCAAGGCCTTCCTTTATCAGCACGTTCTTCAGCGTGGTTATGCCGCCCACGACCGCAGCCTCGACATGCACATCAGCCAGATCCGCCGCAAACTCAAGTCGGTCGGCTACACCGAGCGTGAAGTGCGCACGGTGTGGGGCAAGGGTTACGTCCTGAGTGCCGTCGATGAAAGTGTCTGACCTGCCGGGCCGGCACTCGCTGTTCTGGAAGCTCGCCTGTCTGCTGGTGGCGTTCTGTCTGCTGATGATCTGGCTGAGCTGGTCCTGGGGCCGGTACATGGAGCAGCGCAACCAGTTCCTCTCCGACGACGCCCGTCGCACGCTGAGCCGTTATGCCGCCGAGGCCGAGCGCGCCTGGCAGCAGGGCGGGCGCGATGGCATCGACAGCTGGTTGCAGAGCATGGAGTTGCGTGAGGCCGGCTGGGTCGGCGTGATCGGCGGCAACCTGCAGTCGCTGGGCAGCCAGCCGTTGAACGCTCAAGAGCTTCAACGCCTGACCTTCCTGCGTGGCCTTGACTGGCCGATTCACAAAAAGGGCCGGCCGTGGCTGCGGGTCCCATTTCCCAATGACCCGACCGCCGGCAGTCTGGTGATCGAGTTGCCCGAGCGATTTCTGCCGGGCAAATACCGGGTGTTCTGGCGGGTCATCACCAACGGTGTGATTCCCGGTCTGTTCACCTTGCTGCTGTGCGTCGGCCTGTATCGCCTGTTGGTGGTGCCGCTGAACAATCTGCGCGAGCAGGCCAATGCGTGGCGTGCCGATCAATTGAATGTGCGGTTGTCGAGCGGCATCACCCAGCGCCCCGATGAACTCGGCGAACTGGCCCGCGCCTTCGATTCGATGTCCGAACGCCTGCAATCCACCGTGGCCCTGCAACAGCAACTGTTGCGCGACCTGTCCCACGAACTGCGCACGCCCCTGAGTCGGTTGCGGGTCGCCAGCGAAAGCGAGCAGCAGCTGCAACCGCTGCGCGAACGTATCGGTCGCGAAGTCGACGTGATGCAGCGATTGGTGGAGGACACCTTGCAGCTGGCCTGGCTCGACACCGAACGCGCGCCGTTGCCGGACGAAGCGATCCAGATTCAGGCGCTGTGGGAAATGCTCACCGAAAACGCCTGCTACGAAAGCTGCTGTCCGATGGGGCAGTTGCAGTGCGGCGTTGAAGCTTCCTGCTGGGTACGCGGCAATCTCAACACCCTGGCCCAGGCCCTGGAAAACATTCTGCGCAATGCGATTCGTCATTCGCCACCGGGCGGCATCGTGCGGCTCGACGGTCGACGGGACGGCGATTACTGGCACCTGTGGCTGGAGGACGAGGGTGGCGGCGTGGCCGAGGCGGATCTGGAGCGGATCTTCTCGCCCTTCATCCGACTCGACGGCTCGCGGCCGGGAGACGGTGGATTTGGGTTGGGGCTGAGTATCGCGAGGAACGCGGTGCAACGCCAGGGCGGAACCCTATGGGCGGAGAATGGCCCGTCGGGATTGCGCTTGAATCTGCGGTTGGTGGCGGATGACAGTGCTGTCAGTCCCGACGTCTTCGCTGGCAAGCCAGCTCCCACCGTGGACTTGAACCGCCCGCAGATTGTGTGAGCGGCACAGGAAAGTCTCACCACTGGTCAGACTTTTCTGCTTATTCCAATAAACCATAAGCACCACACTTTGCGTGATATGGCCTGCGCAGGTTTGCCGGTATGATAGGCGCCCCCGCTGTCCGGATTGCGAAAAACGCCATGACCTTGCAGTACCCAACCATCGCCGATTGCGTCGGCAACACGCCGCTGGTGCGTTTGCAGCGCCTGCCCGGTGTCACCAGCAACACCCTTTTGCTCAAGCTCGAAGGGAACAACCCGGCGGGTTCGGTCAAGGATCGTCCGGCGCTGTCGATGATCACCCGTGCCGAGTTGCGCGGGCAGATCCACGAAGGCGATACGCTGATCGAAGCGACCTCGGGCAACACCGGGATCGCCCTGGCGATGGCCGCCGCGATCAAGGGTTACAAGATGATCCTGATCATGCCGGACAACTCCAGCGCCGAGCGTAAGGCGGCGATGACCGCTTACGGCGCAGAGCTGATTCTGGTCAGCCAGGAAGAGGGCATGGAAGGCGCTCGCGATCTCGCCCAGCTGATGGAAGCCGAAGGCCGTGGCAAGGTGCTGGATCAGTTCGCCAACGGCGACAACCCTGAAGCGCACTACACCACCACCGGCCCGGAAATCTGGCGTCAGACCCAGGGCTCCATCACCCACTTCGTCAGCTCCATGGGCACCACCGGCACCATCATGGGCGTGTCGCGTTACCTCAAGGAACAGAACGACAACGTGCAGATCATCGGCCTGCAACCGATGGAAGGCTCGGCCATTCCCGGCATCCGCCGCTGGCCGCAGGAATACCTGCCGAAGATCTACCAGGCCGACCGCGTTGACCGCATCGTCGACATGGCGCAAAGCGAAGCCGAGGACGTCACCCGGCGTCTGGCCCGCGAAGAAGGCATCTTCTGCGGCGTGTCCTCGGGCGGTGCGGTGGCAGCGATGCTGCGCCTGTCCAAAGAAGTTGAAAACGCGGTGATCGTCGCGATCATCTGCGACCGTGGCGACCGTTACCTGTCGACCGGCATTTTCGACGCGCCCAACTGATGGCCAAGCATGAGAGAGGCCTGCGCTTCCAGCCCACCGGCGGCAGCAAGGCCGCGCAAATCCCGACCGGCAAAAAGCAGCGCCTGAGCATCGAGCGCCTGGCCAATGACGGTCGCGGCATCGCGTTTTTTGAAGGCAAAACCTGGTTCGTCCTCGGCGCCCTCGCGGGTGAAGAGGTCGAAGCGCGGGTGCTCGGCGCTCACGGCAAAGTGGTCGAGGCGCGCACCGAGCGCGTGTTCAGCGCCAGTCAATTGCGTCGTCCCGCACCTTGCCAGCACGCCGGCCGTTGCGGCGGTTGCAGCGTTCAGCATCTGCCCCACAACGAACAGCTTGCCCTGAAACAGCGCATGCTCGCCGAGCAGTTGTCGCGAGTCGCCGGTGCCGAGCCCGAAGAGTGGGCGGCGCCGTTGACCGGCCCCGAATTCAGCTACCGTCGCCGCGCCCGGATCGCCGTGCGCTGGGACAGCAAGACCAAGAAGCTCGAAGTCGGTTTCCGCGCCGCCGGCAGTCAGGACATCGTCGCGATCAGCGAATGCCCGGTGCTGGTACAGCCCTTGCAGCCGATCATGACCCGCTTGCCGGAGATGCTGCGACGCTTGAGCAAACCTCAGGCGCTGGGGCATGTCGAATTGTTCAGTGGCTCGTCACTCGCCGTACTGCTGCGTCACATGGCGCCGCTGTCCGAGGCCGACCTGACGATCCTCAAGGATTTCTGCGCGTTCCATGAAGCGCAGCTCTGGCTGCATGGCGAAGGCGAACCGCAGCCGGTGGATGATGCACAGTCGCTTGGCTATCACCTGGAACAGTGGGATCTGCAATTGGCTTACCGGCCGGGGGATTTCATCCAGGTCAATGCCGGGGTCAACGAGGCCATGGTCGCCCAGGCGCTGGACTGGTTGAAACCGACGAGCGATGAGCGCGTGCTCGACCTGTTTTGCGGCCTCGGCAACTTCGCCCTGCCGCTGGCGAAAGCTGCGCGTGAAGTGGTGGCGGTCGAAGGCGTGCAGACCATGGTCGATCGCGCGGCAGCGAATGCCGCCAGCAACAATTTGCATAACACAAAGTTTTTTCAGGCCGATTTATCCCAGCCTTTGACCGATGCCCAGTGGATCGGAAACGGCTTTTCTGCGGTACTCTTGGACCCACCGCGCGACGGTGCTTTCGAGGTGGTGCGCAAGCTGGCGGCCTTGGGCGCCAAACGGTTGGTGTACGTGTCGTGCAACCCTGCAACTCTGGCGCGCGATACGGTCGAATTGATCAAGCAGGGCTACCGGTTAAAACGTGCCGGGATTCTCGATATGTTTCCTCAGACGGCACATGTCGAGGCCATGGCGTTATTTGAAGCGAGCCAGGATGGCTCGTCTGATCCGACTGGTCGTCCGTAGCGCTCGCCTTGGCCCCGCGAGCGCGAACGGGCATTGACGGTCAGTGATTTGACGCATTGAATCTGCGTCGTAGGGAAGGTAAAGCAAGATGGTACAGGTGAGAGCACACCAGCCGATCAACACTGACGGCAGTATCAATCTCGAGGCTTGGCTCGATCACGCGGTCAGTGTCGATCTGGCACTGGATCGCGAAGCCTTGAAAGAGGCCTGCGAGTACGCTCGCCAGGCCGAGCAGCAATCCAATGCGGCGAAGAATCTCTGGTCCGAAGGCAGCGGCAGTTTCAGCACGGGCCTCGAGATCGCCGAGATCCTCGCCGACCTCAAGCTCGATCAGGATTCGCTGGTTGCCGCGGTTCTTTATCGCGGCGTACGCGAAGGCCAGATTGAACTCGCAGCGGTCAGCCAGCGCTTCGGCCCGGTGGTCGCCAAGCTGATCGACGGCGTGCTGCGCATGGCGGCGATCAGTGCCAGCCTCAGCCCGCGCCAGTCGATGGTGCTCGGCACTCAGGGCCAGGTGGAAAACCTGCGCAAGATGCTGGTGGCGATGGTCGACGACGTGCGTGTCGCGCTGATCAAACTCGCCGAACGCACCTGCGCGATCCGTGCAGTGAAAACCGCCGACGACGAAAAACGTAACCGGGTCGCCCGGGAAGTGTTCGACATCTATGCGCCGCTCGCGCATCGACTCGGCATCGGTCATATCAAATGGGAACTGGAGGACCTGTCCTTCCGTTACCTGGAACCCGATCAATACAAACAGATTGCCAAGCTGCTGCATGAGCGGCGGCTGGATCGTGAGCGTTTCATCGCCGACGTGATGACCCAGCTCAAGGACGAACTGCAGGCCACCGGCGTCGAAGCCGACATCAGCGGTCGGGCCAAACACATCTATTCGATCTGGCGCAAAATGCAGCGCAAGGGTCTGGAGTTCAGCCAGATCTACGACGTGCGTGCGGTGCGCGTGCTGGTGCCGGAAATGCGCGACTGCTACACCGCGCTCGGTATCGTCCACACCCTGTGGCGGCATATCCCGAAAGAGTTCGACGACTACATCGCCAACCCGAAAGAGAACGGCTACCGCTCGCTGCACACGGCGGTAATCGGCCCGGAAGGCAAGGTGCTGGAAGTCCAGATCCGGACCCATTCGATGCACGAAGAGGCCGAACTCGGTGTCTGCGCGCACTGGCGCTACAAGGGCACCGACGTCAAGTCCGGCTCCAATCACTACGAAGAGAAAATCTCCTGGCTGCGTCAGGTCCTCGAGTGGCACGAAGAGCTGGGCGACATCGGTGGTCTGGCCGAACAGCTGCGGGTCGATATCGAGCCGGACCGGGTCTACATCTTCACCCCGGACGGTCACGCCATCGACTTGCCGAAGGGCGCGACGCCGCTGGACTTCGCCTACCGCGTACACACCGAAATCGGTCACAACTGCCGTGGCGCGAAGATCAACGGGCGCATCGTTCCGCTCAACTACAGCCTGCAGACCGGTGAACAGGTCGAGATCATCACCAGCAAGCACGGCACTCCGAGCCGTGACTGGCTGAACCCGAATCTGGGCTACGTCACCACGTCCCGGGCGCGGGCGAAGATCGTGCACTGGTTCAAGTTGCAGGCGCGCGATCAGAACGTCGCGGCGGGCAAGACCCTGCTCGAGCGCGAGCTCAATCGCCTCGGCCTGCCGGCGGTGGACTTCGACAAGCTGGCCGACAAGGCCAACATGAAAACCGCCGAGGACATGTTCGCCGCCCTCGGTGCCGGCGACCTGCGTCTGGCGCAGCTGGTCAATCTGGCGCAACAACTGGTCGAGCCGGAACGCGGCAACGAACAGCTGGAACTGATTCCGCGCAAGGCGACCGGCTACAAACCGGGCAAGCGCGGCGACATTCAGATCCAGGGCGTCGGCAACCTGATGACCCAGATGGCCGGCTGCTGCCAGCCGTTGCCGGGCGATGCGATCGTCGGCTACATCACCCAGGGCCGTGGCGTGAGCATTCACCGTCAGGACTGCGCCTCGGTGCTGCAACTGGCCGGGCGCGAGCCGGAGCGGATCATCCAGGTCAGCTGGGGCCCGGTGCCGGTGCTCACCTATCCGGTGGATATCGTCATCCGCGCCTACGATCGTTCCGGTCTGCTGCGTGACGTTTCGCAGGTGCTGCTCAACGAGCGGATCAACGTGCTGGCGGTCAACACCCGCTCGAACAAGGAGGACAACACCGCGCTGATGTCCCTGACCATCGAGATTCCGGGTCTGGACGCGCTGGGGCGGTTGCTGGGGCGGATTTCCCAGTTGCCGAACATCATCGAAACGCGGCGTAACCGGACTCCATGAAACCGATCTACAGCCTTGAAGATCTGCTGCACCTGATGAACCGTCTGCGCGACCCGCAGTATGGTTGCCCGTGGGACATCAAGCAGACTTACGCGACCATCGTCCCGCACACCCTTGAAGAGGCCTACGAAGTCGCCGACGCCATCGAGCGCGGCGACTTCGACCACTTGCAGGGCGAGTTGGGCGATCTGCTGTTTCAGGTGGTGTATTACAGCCAGCTGGCGCGGGAGGAGGGGCGGTTCGAATTCGCCGGGGTGGTCGACAGCATCACTCGCAAGCTGATCCGTCGCCATCCGCACGTGTTCCCCACTGGCGATCTGTATGCGCCGCTGGACGTGCCGCGTTTGAACGAAGAGCAGGTCAAGCAGCGCTGGGAGGAGATCAAGGCCGAAGAGCGTGCCGAGAAATCCGCCGAGCCGCAGCAACTGTCACTGCTCGACGATGTGCCGGCTGCATTGCCGGCCCTGTCCCGCTCGGCCAAGTTGCAGAAGCGCGCAGGGCAGGTCAGTTTCGACTGGCCGGATGCGTTGCCGGTGCTGGACAAGGTCCGTGAAGAACTCGATGAAGTGCTCGAAGCCATGTCCGAAAATGACCCGCAAGCGGTGGCCGACGAGATCGGTGATCTGCTGTTTTCCGTGGTCAATCTGGCCCGGCACCTGAAGGTCGATCCGGAAACCGCATTGCGTGGCGCCAACGCCAAGTTCGAACGACGTTTCCGTTTTATCGAACAGGCATTGCGCGACACCCACCGACCCATGGAAGATTGCACCCTCGAAGAGTTGGACGCCCTGTGGGGCGAAGCCAAACGTCAGGAAAAGAATTCGCCCAGCTGTGGCTGAGCCGTTGCCCAAGTGAGTAAGCATCAATGAGCCTTTCCCTTCGCGACCAGTTGCTCAAGGCAGGACTGGTCAACCAAAAGCAGGCCAAGCAGGTCAGCAAAGACAAACAGAAACAACAGCGCCTGGCCCACAAGGGTCAGATCGAACTGGACGACTCCCAGCAGCGTGCTGCCCAGGAAGCCCAGGCCGAGAAGGTCAAGCGCGACCAGGAGCTGAACCGTCAGCAGCAGGAGAAGGCGGAAGCCAAGGCCCGCGCTGCGCAGGTCAAGCAGTTGATCGAGGTCTCGCGTCTGCCGAAGCTGACGACCGAGGACTACTACAACTTCGTCGACGACAAGAAGGTCAAGCGCATCTCCGTCAACACGCTGATGCGCAACAAGCTCAGCAGCGGCTCGCTGGCGATCGTGCACCACGCTGGCGGCTACGAAGTGATTCCTCGTGAGGCGGCCCTGAAGATTCAGGAGCGCGATCCACAGCGCATCGTACAGCTCAACGAGAAGGTCGAAGAGGTCAATGCCGAGGACGATCCGTACGCGGCTTATGTGATCCCTGATGATCTGATGTGGTAATCGGGTCTCGCCGGGCTGCGAAGCGGCCCTGAAATCCCCAAAACGACAAACCCCGCTCATGGCGGGGTTTGTCGTTTTCAATGCTGTGGTTTTGTTTCAGGCGGATTTCCGATCCCGCTGCTGTTCCTGCAGTTCCAGTTCGGCCTTGTAATTGTGGGCGTCGATCTCGTTGTGGAACATGCCGACCAGCAAGTCTTGTTGATGCACATCCCAGATCCGTACGCCGGCGGCTACGCCTTCATGGGACATGTGTGAATCGTCGCGTTCAGTTACTTTTACAGTCATCTGCTAGCTCCAAATCTCAAGTTATCTGCAGCAAGGCGTGTGCAGGACTCTGTTATAGATTTTGTTAGCCTGCTAAGTAAACGCCCGATTTGTGCAATGTATTCTTGCGAAATCTGCAACAGCGCTGGAGCCCGCAGAGACCGCGACATTCAGTCGCAGGGCGGTAAGTTGCATGACAAACGTTTCATCTTGGCGCCGCTGAAAATGCCTTTCTCCAGGCAAAAAAAACGCCCCGAACCAGTCGGGGCGTTTTCATGTGCGGCTCAGCGGAAGGGAATTACTTGCCTTCCCAGCGCTTCAGCACGAGGGTGGCGTTGGTGCCACCGAAGCCGAAGCTGTTGCTCATCACGGTGTTGATGGTGGCGTTCTCGCGGGTCTTGGTCAGCACCGGCAGATCGGCCACTTCAGGGTCCAGCTCGTCGATGTTGGCCGAACCGGCGATGAAGTTGCCTTCCATCATCAGCATGCAGTAGATCGCTTCGTGAACGCCGGCGGCGCCCAGGGAGTGACCGGACAGGCTCTTGGTGGAGCTGATGGCCGGGGCCTTGTCGCCGAACACTTCACGCACACCTTTCATTTCCGCGACGTCGCCGACCGGAGTCGAAGTGCCGTGGGTGTTCAGGTAGTCGATCGGGGTGTCGACGGTGGACAGCGCCTGCTGCATGCAGCGGATGGCGCCTTCGCCGCTCGGGGCCACCATGTCGTAGCCGTCGGAAGTCGCGCCGTAGCCAACGATTTCCGCGTAGATTTTTGCGCCACGGGCTAGAGCGTGTTCCAGCTCCTCGACCACCACCATGCCGCCACCACCGGCGATGACGAAACCGTCACGGTCGGCGTCGTAGGCGCGGGAAGCTTGCTCAGGGGTGTCGTTACGCTTGCTGGACAGGGCGCCCATCGCGTCGAACAGGAACGACTGGCTCCAGTGCTCTTCTTCACCGCCACCGGCGAACACGATGTCCTGCTTGCCCATCTGGATCTGTTCCATGGCGGTACCGATGCAGTGAGCACTGGTGGCGCAGGCAGAAGCGATGGAGTAGTTCAGGCCCTTGATCTTGAACGGGGTGGCCAGGCAAGCCGAAACGGTGCTGCTCATGGTCCGCGTTACACGGTATGGACCGACGCGCTTGACGCCTTTCTCGCGCAGGATGTCCAGCGCTTCCATCTGGTTCAGGGTCGACGCGCCGCCGGAACCTGCGATCAGGCCGGTACGCGGGTTGGACACCTGCTCTTCGGTCAGACCGGAGTCAGCGATGGCGTCTTTCATGGCCAGGTAGGCATAAGCCGCTGCGTGGCCGACGAAGCGATAGATCTTGCGATCGATCAGCTCTTCAAGGTTGAGGTCGATGGAGCCGGAAACCTGGCTACGCAGACCCATTTCGGCGTATTCCGGGTTGAACCGGATGCCAGGGCGGCTTGCACGCAGGTTAGCGGAGACGGTCTCTTTGTCATTGCCCAGGCACGAAACGATGCCCAGACCAGTGATAACGACGCGGCGCATGCGAATAACCCTTAGAAGTTGTCAGTGGAGGTGAACACGCCGACGCGAAGGCCTTCGGCGGTGTAGATTTCGCGACCGTCGACAGTCACCGAACCGTCGGCGATGGCCAGGTTCAGCTTGCCCTTGAGGACGCGCTTGATATGAATGTTGTAGGTGACTTTTTTGGCGGTCGGCAGGACCTGGCCGAAGAATTTCACTTCGCCCGAACCCAGCGCACGGCCGCGGCCCGGCAGGCCTTGCCAGCCCAGGAAGAAGCCGACCAGTTGCCACATGGCGTCCAGACCCAGGCAGCCCGGCATCACCGGATCGCCTTCGAAGTGGCACGCGAAGAACCACAGGTCAGGGTTGATATCCAGCTCGGCGACCAATTCACCTTTGCCGTACTTGCCGCCTTCTTCGCTGATCAGGGTGATGCGATCCACCATCAGCATGTTCGGGGCGGGCAGTTGCGCGTTACCTGGGCCGAACAGCTCACCGCGACTGCAGCGCAGCAGGTCTTCCCGAGTAAAGGCGTTTTGTTTGGTCATGCGAGCTCCTCAATAATCCCATGCGGCAGGTGGGGCAAATCTTCCCGGCCGATCGACGCGTTCATGCCTCGAACCGGCAGCCTACTCATAGACTATTGCGTTGTGGTGAAAGTCACAGCACCAAGGACATGAATGTACACTTGTGCACTGAAATTTTTAATCAAGCCCCTTTTGAGGCCCGTTCGGGTGCCTAAGACTGCCGCACTTTCGCTTTTCACGCCAGTCGCAGATGCTCGAAAGGGCCTCTCTACTGTACCCAGCGCTGCAGAATCTGCTGCAGGTCATTGCGTTTGAATGGCTTGGCCAGGTAATCGTTCATCCCCGCCGACAGGCAGTTTTCGCGATCACCCTGCAACGCGTTGGCGGTCAGGGCGATGATCGGCACCTGGCCGCAGCCGGGCAGGCGGCGGATCTGTCGAGTCGCCTCGTAACCGTCGATGAGCGGCAGGCGGCAATCCATCAGGATCGCTTCGAAACGGCTGTCCCCGGCACTGCGCACCGCCTGCACGCCATCGGTGGCGACGCTGACGGTAAAGCCCAGGCTGCGCAGCATCGCTTCGATCACGGTCTGGTTGACCGGGTTGTCCTCGACCAGCAACACATGGCGTCCTTCGCCGTGACCGTTACCGTTCAATGCGCGCGGTGCCGCCAGCGCGGGCAGTGCCTGCTTATATAGGGCCAGTGGTATTTCCAGGGTGAACACCGAGCCGCGACCTTCTTCACTCTGGGCACGCAAGGTGCCGCCCATCCGCTCGGCGAGGGTGCGGGCAATCGGCAGGCCCAGGCCGGTGCCGCCATATCGACGGGAAATCGAGCTGTCGGCCTGCTGGAACGCGTTGAACATCAGCTCCAGGCTCTGCGGCGAAATCCCGATGCCACTGTCACGCACCGCGCAGGTGAACCACAACAACTCGTGATCCAGCGATTGCCATTGCGCCTCGATGCTGACGCGCCCCTGCTCGGTGAACTTCAGCGCATTGCCCACCAGGTTGACCAGAATCTGCCGGATCCGCGTCGGATCGCCCTGTACCTGCAAGTCGTGCATGTCATCGGGGATCCGCAGTTGCAGGGCCAACCCGCGTTGCGCCGCGCTGTGCTGGAAGGAATGGGCGCAGGCGCCGATCAGGTCGGCTAGGTTGAACGGAATGTGCTCCAGCTCCAGCTCCGAACGTTCGATGCGCGAGAAATCCAGAATGTCGTTGATCACCTTGAGCAAGTGCTCGGTGGACTCGGAAGCCAGCGCCGCGTACTCGACCTGCTCCTCGGTCATGTCGGTGGTTTCCAGCAATTGCAGCATGCCCAGCACGCCGTTCATCGGAGTGCGCAGCTCATGGCTCATCATCGCCAGGAAATCCGATTTGGCGTTGTTGGCCTTTTCCGCCTCTTCGCGGGTCTGGATCAGTTGCGCCATCGCCTGATGCTGTTCGCGGCTGGCCTGCTCCAGCGCCTGGGCCAGGTTGTTGATGTGCTGGGACAGTGCGCCCAGCTCGGTGTCATCGACGATCGGCAGCGGGGTTTTGTAGTCGCCCTCCTGAATCGCCTTGACCGCATTGCCGATGTCGCGGATCGGCTGCGACAGGCTGCCGGCCAGTCGCCGCGCCAGCACAAAGGTGAAGAGCAGGGCGAACAACGCCAGAATCCCGGCCTTGAGCAGGATCTCCTGTTGGCGCTGACTGAAGGCATCGTTGGACAGACCGACGATCACCCGCCCCAGATAATCCTCGCTGGCCACCCCGGGGCTGCTTTTGCCGTCCTGAAAGAAATCGTTGTGCAAGGCGATGCGTTGCAGCCGCACCGGTGCCTGGAACACCTCGACCTGATGCGGACGATTGTGCGCATCCGCCGGCTGTTCGACGTAGGCCAGAATCCGGTTGGCGCTGTCCTGCACTTCCAGAAACCGCACGTTCGGCGTGGCCAGCGTGGCCTTGAGCAGGCTTTCCAGGACTTCGTTATTGCCGGAAATCACCCCGTACTCGGTGGCCGGTGCGAGTTGGTTGGCGATCAACTGGCCGGTGTGGTTCAGCTCCTGACGCAAATCCTGAATGCGCACGAAGGTGAAAAAGCTGATCAGCAGCAAGGTCAGCAACAGCGCAGGGCCCAGGCTGATCAACTGGGTGCGGGTGTTGATGTCCCAACGGCGGAAAATCATGGGCGGCGCTCTCCTTCGGCCAGCTCTGCGGCGACAGACGCTTCATTGATCGGTTCTATCCCTAAGGAACGAGCCACCTGCGCATTACTTGAGACTTTAAAACGCCCGGGGTAGAGCGTGCGCGGCCAGGTGGCCGGTGGCCGGTCCAGCAGTTCGTCGAGGACGGCCAGCCAGTCGTTCTGATCGCTGTAGGTACTGGCCAGGCTGCCGGCGCGAACGAACGAGACATTCGGCCCGACCAGTGCCAGTTGCCGAGAGTAACTGCTGAGCAACAGGTTCTTCGCGGTTTTCGGGTTGTACAGGTCAGGGTCGTCGAGGCCCAGCAGCACGTCGCTGCTTTTCAGCACGGTCTGCAAGGGGCGGCTGTCATGGGTGTTGTCCCAGCGCTGCGGGACGATTTGCAGATTCAGCGGCTGGGCGGCCGATTGCAGCTCCTTGAGCAGGAACTCGCTGTGCTGATCGAACAGCACGCCGACGCGCCCGGCCTGGGGCAGAATCCGGCGGATCAGTTGCAACTGACGACTCAGCGGCGGATCGGCCCACAGCAGGCTCAAGTGGGGCGGTTGCGCGTCGCCGAAGCGTTGCCGGGCCTGCAAACGGCTGATGCGCAGGACCAACGTCGCCGGCCCTTGGGATTCCTGCATGCGCCAGTCGAGGCTCGGCAGATCCAGCAGAATCAGGCGCAGGCTCGACGGCAACTTGCCCGGCGCCGGCAGGCTGGCCAGCGGCTGGAAATGCACGCGGTCGGTCGGGCGCAGTTCGCTCAGGGCCTGAACGAAGGACTGCACACCGGGGCTTTCCTCGGCGCCGGTCAGCAGAATGTCGGCCGCCTGCACCGCCACGCCATGCAGCCACGCTGTCAGGAACAGACACAGCCCGGCCAGCCATTGGCCGAGCGTTGGCATCTTCCGTGACATGGCGTAGCGCATCTAGAACTCCAGCTCGGCGCTGAAATACACCACGCGGCGTTCGTCGTAATTGTTGTCGACGAAGGTGGTCGGCTCATGGTCGAGGCGTTGTTGCAGCACGCCGGCCAGTTGCAGCTGGGCCTTGCCCAGGGCGATGCGTTTGGCGATCCGGGTGTCGACCCGCTCGAAGCGGTAACCGTTGAGCGCGTTGTCACCGTAATAGAAGAGGGCGCTGTTCCAGCCGTGGCCCCAATCGCGCAGCCAGCCCGCCGAACCGCTGTTGCGCGCGGTGAATTGCTGATCCAGCGGATTGCTCGCCTCGGCGTCGACGAAGGCGTATGTCAGGCGCAAGCGGTCAGCCGCACTCAGGCGCCAGTCCAGTTGCGTCTCGGTGCCGCGAAACCGCGAATCGTTGGCGTTGCTGGCGATGTACTGATTGTTGCGCAGCGGCTCGCTGATCATCCCGGTGATTTCGTCGTAGAACAGCTTCACGTCCAGGGCCAGGCCCCACTCCGGGAAATAGCCGTTGTAGCCCAGCTCCCGCGAGCGCATGTGCTCCTGGTCCAGATCGCCGGGGCCCCGGGTCTTGACGAAGTAGCGCGCCGAAGACTGGCCATAGGCGGCGGGCCGCAGGTTGGTCACCTGATAACTCCAGTTGACGTTGTTCTCGAACATGTCCGGCGAACGGATGGCTTCCGAATACACCGCGCGCAGGCTGTGGCGCGGGTTGAACAGGTAGTTGACCGCAAACCGGGGCGTCAGCGAACTGCCGATCAATTGCGTGTCTTCGAACATGGCGCCGCCCTGCAACAGCCAGTGTTCGCTGGCGCGCCATTCCAGCTGGCCGAAGGCGCGCCAGGTGGTGTCGTCGAGCGTGCCGTTGAAATAGGTCTCGGAATCGGCCCGGTCGTAACGATAGTTCAGGCCGCTGACCAGACGCAGGCTATCGGACAGGCTGAGGGTGTCCTGCAATTCCAGGTCGTAGCGCGATTCCCGGGCACTCTGATCAATGTCACCGCACAGAGTCTGGCGCGCGCCGTTGCGCCACTGATCCAGCACCTGATTGGCCAGGGTCATTTCCTGTGGCGTGCCGGCGGGTGCGCCGGGCCCGGTGAACAGCGTCATGTTGCGGGCCAGGCGTTCGGTGTAGTTCGGATTGAGTTGCCACAGCTCGGTCAATTGCGGGCTGAACGACACTTCGGCGTCACAGGCGCGCCAGGTCTGCTGGCGATCCCAGTGTTGTGCCGAGCCTTGCACGTAAAGGCTGTGATCGGGATTGAGGTCCAGGTTCCAGCGCACCGAGCCGGCGTAGTCCTTGGCTACCACGTCGGAATTGTTCCCGGCAGCGGTAATCCCGGAGAACACCGGGCGGTAGGTGTAAGGCCGCTGATTGGTCCCGTCCTTGGCATTGACCTGCCAGTCCAGGCTCTGGTTGTCGCTCAGGGTCTGGCTGACCGCGAGGCTGAAGCGGTTCAAGCGACGGTTGTCGCGGTAATCGGCGCCGGTGCGGTCGCTGTCAAAGCCGTCGTCCTCCTGGCCGGACAGCGACAGACGCAGGTCGCCGCCATTCCAGCCGGTGCTCTGGCTGGCATAGAAATCGTTGATGCCGCGTTGGCCGCGGGTCAGCTTCAGTCGTGTGCCGTGGCTGTCCGCCGGGTTGCGGGTGATGATGTTGATCACCGCCATCAGCGCATTGGCGCCGTAGCTGACGGTGTTCGGGCCGCGAAAGACTTCGATGCGCTCGATGTCTTCCATGGCCACCGGGATATCGCTCCAGTCCACGGTCGCCAGACCGGCGCGGTACACCGAGCGGCCGTCGATCAACACCTGCATGCGTCGGGCTTCGCTGGCGTTGGTCCCGTGATAGTTCACCGCCGCCTGATTGCCGCTGATATTGCCGACCATCATCCCCGGCACCAGGCGCAGCAGTTCACTGATGTCCCGGGCACCGCTGGCGCTGATCAGTTCGCTGTCGAGCACGGTCATGCTACCGGGGACTTCCGCCGGCGACTGTTTCAGCCGCGTGGCGGTCAGGATCTGCGGCAAGGCCTCACTGTCGACAAACAGGTCGTCCGCCAACAGCACCGGGCTGAACAGCAGCGCCAGCAGCAGGGACGAACGCGGGGAAGGGGGGCCAGAAAACACGACGCAGCCTTGATAGCAAAGAATTGGCGCGCATGTTAACCGAGGTCGACGACTTTTCCAGTCACGTTGCAGGCATTTTCCTCGGTTTTATTGGTCTTCTTCCTACAAGTGCGGGTAATTGACGCCGGGGCTGTCCGAGAAGGGGACGCTCCGTATAATGCCGGCATCGCCACTGGTATGGATTAACGGATTACATATGACTGAACAGCGCCCGATTGCGGTCCTGGGAGGCGGAAGTTTCGGTACCGCCGTGGCCAATCTGTTGGCCGGGAACGGCCATCAAGTCCGGCAGTGGATGCGTGACCCCGAGCAGGCCGAGGCCATCCGGGTCAATCGCGAGAACCCGCGTTACCTCAAAGGCATCAAGATTCTGTCGGGCGTGACCGCGGTCACCGACCTGCAGGAAACCCTCGACGCTTGCGATTTGTGTTTCGTCGCGTTGCCGTCCAGCGCGCTGCGCACGGTGTTGGCGCCTCATGCCGAGCGCCTGAGCGGCAAGATGCTGGTCAGCCTGACCAAGGGCATCGAAGCCCATACCTTCAAACTGATGAGCCAGATTCTCGAAGAGATCGCCCCGCAGGCGCGCATCGGCGTGCTGTCCGGACCGAACCTCGCGCGGGAAATCGCCGAGCACGCGCTGACTGCCACCGTGGTTGCCAGCGAAGACGAAGAACTCTGCAAAGCCGTGCAGGCCGCATTGCATGGCCGCACTTTCCGCGTCTACGCCAGCGCCGACCGTTTCGGCGTGGAACTGGGCGGCGCACTGAAAAACGTCTACGCGATCATCGCCGGCATGGCGGTGGCGCTGGAAATGGGCGAGAACACCAAGAGCATGCTGATCACCCGCGCCCTGGCCGAAATGACCCGGTTTGCGGTGAATCAGGGCGCCAACCCGATGACCTTCCTCGGTCTGGCCGGTGTCGGCGACCTGATCGTCACCTGCTCGTCGCCGAAAAGCCGCAACTACCAGGTCGGTTTCGCCCTCGGTCAGGGCTTGAGTCTCGACGAAGCGGTGTCGCGCCTGGGTGAAGTGGCCGAAGGGGTCAACACCCTGAAAGTGCTTAAGGCCAAGGCCCAGGAGGTCGGCGTTTACATGCCGCTGGTCGCCGGACTGCATGCAATCCTGTTTGAAGGGCGCACGCTTGAACAGGTCATCGGTCTGCTGATGCGTGCCGAACCGAAAACCGATGTCGACTTTATTTCCACCAGTGGTTTCAACTGATTCAGCAGGGAGCAGGCCATGAACGATCCGAAAACCGAAGCCAAATATGAATCCATCCTCCTGCGGGTGTTGTGGATGATTGTTTACATCCTGGTCTGGCAGGTGGCGCAGTTCATCCTCGGCGCGGTGGTGCTGGTGCAGTTGATCTATCGTTTGTTCTATGGCGCCCCGAGCGCCAGCCTGATGAATTTCGGCGACAGCCTGAGCCAGTTTCTGGCGCAGATCGGCCGTTTCGGCAGCTTCCACAGCGACCAGAAACCCTGGCCGTTCGCCGACTGGCCGGCGCCGCGTACGCCGGAAGGTGAAGCGCCACACGTTGTCGCGCCGGCACCGCATCCGGCCCGGGATGAGGAACCCAAGCTATGAAACTCTGGGTATTGCGTCACGGTGAGGCCGAGCCCTATGGCTCGCGCCCCGACTCCGAGCGAGAACTCACCGCC
This sequence comes from Pseudomonas sp. GW456-12-1-14-TSB6, assembly GCF_059424205.1. Lineage (NCBI taxonomy): Bacteria > Pseudomonadati > Pseudomonadota > Gammaproteobacteria > Pseudomonadales > Pseudomonadaceae > Pseudomonas > Pseudomonas sp. GW456-12-1-14-TSB6. Next base: position 7,426 of record NZ_JBWKZE010000010.1, on the reverse strand, counting down.
CACGGTCGCAAGGAAGTGTTGAGCAGCGCGGCCCGTTTGATGGGTCAGCCGCTGACCGCCATCTACGCCAGCCCGTACCTGCGGGCGCAGCAGACGGCGCAACTGGTGCGCGAGGCGCTGGGCTTCGAGCCGGAAATCCGTACAGTCGAGTGGTTGACCCCGGAAGTTGACCCGGACCGCGTGGCCGAGCAACTGGTGTCGGTGAGCAACGTGCTGCTGGTCAGCCACAATCCGCTGGTGGGCAATCTGCTCAGCTACCTGCAACACGGTGCGGGCTACCCACCGGAAAAGGTCAGCACCGCCGGGCTCGCCGAGCTTGAACACAGCGAGTTGCTGATCGGCTCGATGACGCTCAACAGCCTTAAACATCCCTGAAATTTTTTGTATGAAATAGTCAACCAAGCACTTGCTTGGTTGACTACGCTTGCTCCAGACCAAAAAACAGGAGCGAGTCGAATGTCTTCCGCCTTCCGTTTGCCGCTGGACGTGTTTTATGAACGCGAGGCCCGGCACCCGCGTCAGCGTTTTCTGGTGCAGCCGATCGGCGGCGGGCAGGTCGAGACACTGACCTGGGCCGACGTCGGCCATCAGGCCCGCTGCGCGGCGCACTGGCTGCGCTCCCGGGAATTGCCGCAAGGCAGCCACATCGCCCTGATCTCGAAAAACTGCGCGCACTGGATCATCGCCGACCTGGCGATCTGGATGGCCGGGCACGTTTCGGTGCCGCTCTATCCGAACCTCACCGCCGAATCCGTGAATCAGGTGCTGACCCACTCGGAAAGCGTGCTGGCGTTCATCGGCAAACTCGATGACTGGCCGGGCATGTCGCCGGGTGTACCGGCCGGCCTGACCACCGTCAGCCTGCCGCTGCATCCACCGGGCACATTCGATTTCAACTGGGATGACCTGCAACGCAGCTCGCCGATCCAGGACGATCCGCGTCCCGCCGCCGAGCAACTGGCGACGATCATTTACACCTCCGGCACCACCGGCCAGCCCAAGGGCGTGATGCACAGCTTCGCCAATCTCGGGTTCGCGACGACGCGCGGCACGCAGCTGTTCGGCCTCAATGAGAACGACCGGCTGCTGTCGTATCTGCCGCTGTGTCATGTGGCCGAACGGATGTTCGTTGAACTGGCGTCGATCTATACCGGGCAGACAGTTTTTTTCGCCGAAAGCCTCGACACCTTTCTTGCCGATCTCAAGCGGGCGCGGCCGACGGCGATGTTCGGGGTGCCGCGGATCTGGACCAAGTTCCAGATGGGCGTCTACAGCAAGATCCCGGCAAAACGTCTGGATTTCCTGCTCGGTCTGCCCTTTATCGGCAAACGGATCGGCCACAAGGTATTGGCGGGGTTGGGGCTGGATGCGTTGCGCGTGGCGCTGTCCGGTGCGGCGCCGGTGCCGCTGACCCTGTTGCGCTGGTATCAGAAACTCGGGCTCGACGTGCTGGAGGTCTACGGCATGACCGAAAGCTGCGGTTATTCGCACATCTGCCTGCCGGGGCAATACAAGGAAGGCTGGATCGGCCGGCCGTGCCCCGAAGTTGAAGTGCGGATCGACGAGTCGGGCGAAGTGCAGGTGCGCAGCCAGGCGAACATGCTCGGCTATTTCAAGGAACCGCAGAAAACCGCCGAGACCCTCACCGAAGAAGGCTTCCTGCGCACCGGCGACAAGGGCGAACAGGACGCCGAAGGGCGCTTGCGCCTGACCGGGCGGCTCAAGGAAATCTTCAAGACCAGTAAGGGCAAATACGTCGCCCCGGCGCCGATCGAAAACCGTCTGGCGGTGCATTCGCGGATCGAGCAGGTCTGCGTGGTCGGCGATGGCCTGAGTGCGCCGCTGGGGTTGTGCGTGCTCTCGGCGGTGGGCCGGGAAGAGCCCCGCGCGCCGCTGCATTCGAGCCTGGAAAAATTGCTGGAGGAGGTCAACGCCGTGCTCGACAAGCACGAGCGCCTGCGTCGGCTGGTGGTGGTCAAGGACAGCTGGGCGGTGGAGAACGGCTTCCTCACGCCGACCCTGAAGATCAAACGCAACATCATCGAAGACACCTACGGGGCCCGTTTCGAAGAATGGAGCGAGCGCAGCGAGGCGGTGCTGTGGCAGGATTGAGCGTCGATCAAAACAACAAAGGAAGCTTGCGATGACCTTGTGGCGCACCACTCCGAACATCGAGCAGTTGAACGCAATCCAGAAAAACACCATCGGCGAAGTGCTGGACATTCGCTTCGAGTCCTTTGACGAGGAATCGCTGACGGCCAGCATGGTCATCGACCATCGCACCCATCAGCCTTACGGCCTGCTGCACGGCGGCGCCTCGGTGGTGCTGGCCGAGACGGTCGGCTCGATGGCCAGTTACCTGTGCATCGACGCCAGCAAGTTCTATTGCGTGGGCCTGGAAATCAACGCCAACCATCTGCGCGGCCTGCGCAGCGGGCGGGTGACGGCGGTGGCCAAACCGATTCACATCGGCCGCACCACCCACGTCTGGGACATCCGCCTGACCAGCGATGAAGGCAAGGCCAGTTGTGTGTCGCGTCTGACCATGGCGGTGGTGCCGCTGGGAGAACAACCGCCGGCGCGTTGATGGCCGCAGCGTCATAGCCCTGACCGGACTGTCATCATTCCTGGCAGTTACGGTCATTGCCGTAGGACACGGTCTTACGGACAATCAACGCCTGTTTTCCGCTCATGGATTTGCCGGTATGTCGCAACCGATCTTCTTCGCCCACGCCAACGGTTTCCCTTCGGGCACCTACGGCAAACTGTTCGCGGCGCTGGCGCCCGAGTACCGGGTCGCGCATCTGGAACAACATGCCCATGACCCGCGTTTTCCGGCGGGTGACAACTGGTATCACCTGGTCGATGAACTCATCCATCATCTTCAACAGCAAGACGAGCCGGTGTGGGGCGTTGGCCATTCCTTCGGCGGCATGCTGCATTTGCACGCCGCACTGCGTTGCCCAGAACTGTATCGGGGCGTGGTGATGCTCGATTCACCGGTGCTGACCCGCACCGATCAATGGGTGATCCGCGCCGCCAAGCGCTTTGGTTTCATCGACAAACTGACCCCGGCCGGCCGCACGCTGGGGCGCCGCGAAGAGTTTGCCGATCTGGACAGTGCCCGCGGTTATTTCGCTGGCAAGACGTTGTTCCGCAGCTTTGATCCGGAATGTTTCGATGCCTATCTGCAACACGGTCTGCACAAGGTCGGTGACAAGCTGCGTCTGCGCTTCGATCCCGCGACCGAGATCAGCATCTATCGCGGCGTGCCGCACACCAGTCCTGCGCATACCCGGCAATTGAAAGTGCCGCTGGCGGTGGTACGTGGACACAAGAGCCGCGTGGTGATGAACCATCACACCCGATTTGTCGGACGCCTGCCTCAGGGCGAGTCGCTGACCGTACCCGGCGGGCACATGTTTCCGCTTGAGCGTCCGCAGGACACCGCACAATTACTGAAAAACCTGTTCAATCGCTGGGAGCGCCGGCAAGACAAGGATTGCGCATGAACCCCGCCGTTGAAGAAGTGCGCCTGAGCCTGCCGCATATCGAACTGGCGGCACACCTGTTCGGCCCGGAAGACGGGTTGCCGGTGATCGCCCTGCACGGCTGGCTGGATAACGCCAACAGCTTCGCGCGCCTGGCGCCGAAGCTCAAAGGCTTGCGCATCGTGGCGCTGGACATGGCTGGTCACGGGCATTCCGGGCATCGTCCGAACGGCGCCGGTTACGCGCTGTGGGATTACGCCCACGACGTGCTGCAGGTCGCCGAGCAACTGGGCTGGAAACGTTTCGGCCTGCTCGGGCATTCCATGGGTGCGATCGTGTCGCTGGTGCTGGCCGGGTCGTTGCCCGAACGCATCACCCATCTGGCGTTGATCGACGGGGTGATTCCTCCTACCGACAAAGGCGAAAACGCCGCCGAGCGCATGGGCATGGCCTTACAGGCGCAGCTCGATCTTCGGGAAAAGCGCAAACCGGTCTACAACACCCTCGACCGGGCGATCGAAGCGCGGATGAAAGGGTTGGTGGCGGTCAGTCGCGAAGCCGCCGAACTGCTGGCGCAGCGCGGTCTGATGCCGGTGCCCGGTGGTTACACCTGGCGCACTGACAACCGTCTGACGTTGCCGTCGCCGCTGCGTCTGACCCAGGAACAGGCGATGGCGTTCGTGCAGCGCATTGCCTGCCCCGCGCAGTTGGTGGTCGCCGCCGACGGCATGCTGGCCAAACATCCCGAGCTGCTGGAACGTCTGCCCTTTGCCCGGGAACAGCTGCCGGGCGGGCATCATCTGCACCTGAACGATGAGGCCGGGGCCGAGCTTGTCGCAGACTGTTTCAATCGGTTCTTCGCCATTCCTTGACTTGCTCCCGGCAACTGTCGAGGCTGGGCGGGTTGAAATGGGAGACAACCAAGATGGATTTCTACACCGCTGCGACTTCGAACTGCCCTCAAGGCACCCAGGCCATGCCCCTGCGATGAGCCTGTCCATGCGATCTATCAGTCTGCTGGCGCTGTGCTGTTTCAGTCCCTTTCTAATCGCTGCCGATCTGCCGGGCAGTCAGGATCTGCCGATCGTGCCGCGTCTGGCCGATGCGCAGATCGTCGACTATCGCCCCGCCGTGGAGCTGGAGCGGATCTACCCGCTCGGCTCGATCCGCAAGATCAGCGGCCAGTTGCGTTTCGACGGCCAGGTCAGTGCCCGGGGGCAAACCACCTCGGTGACCTATGAATTACCGCCGGAACATTCCGCCACCGAAGCCTTTACCCTTGCCCGCGAAGCCCTGCAAAAGCAGGATGCCCAGCTGTTGTTCTGGTGTCAGGCCCGGGATTGCGGCGAGAGCAGCCTGTGGGCCAACGAAGTGTTCGGCAACGCCAAGCTGTACGGTGCCGACGAGCAGCAGGCCTATCTGCTGCTGAGGCTCGCGGCCCCGCGCGACAACACGCTGGTGGCGCTGTACAGCATCACCCGCGGCAATCGCAAAGCCTATCTGCACGTTGAACAGTTCGAGGCGCTGGCCCCGCTGGGTGACCTGCTGCCGACTTCGGCCACGCTGCTGCGGGAACTGAAAAGCACCGGCGAACTGGACTTTCCCAAGCTCGCCGGCGATCCGGATGACACCTGGCTGCGCTTGCTGTCCCGTGGTTTGAACCTCGACACCACCTTGCGGGTGACGGTGTCCGGGCCCAAGGCCGAGGCCTGGCGGCAGGCGCTGATCGGGCAGGGCGTGCGCGCCGCGCGAATGGAAACCGGCAGTGTCGACGGCGAAGGTCTGCGCATCGATCTGTTGCGATAAGGTGTCTTTGGCGGACACGCTCGACGTGTTCGCCTACTCTTTGCCTGACTGATTTTTTTCGAGATTTCACATGCCCAATAATGATCGTCTGTTGGTGCAGATCCTGTTGCTGGTGCTGTTTGGTGCCAGTTTCTGGGTGATGGCGCCGTTCTGGTCGGCGCTGTTCTGGGGCGCGGTGCTGGCGTTTGCCAGTTGGCCGCTGATGCGCTTGCTGACCCGCTGGCTCAATGGCCGGGAATCCCTGGCGGCCCTGGTTCTGACCATGGGCTGGATGTTGCTGGTAGCGGGGCCGCTGGTGTGGCTCGGCTTTAACCTGGCCGATCACGTACGTGACGCTACGGCGTTCATCAAGGATGTGCAGGTCGACGGGCTGCCCGAGGCGCCGAGCTGGCTGGGTGGCGTGCCTTTGGTGGGCGAACGGCTGGTGGGGATCTGGAACAGCATCGATCAGCAGGGCGCGGCGCTGATGGTGACGGTCAAACCCTATCTGGGGCAGGTCGGCAACTGGCTGCTGGCGCGCAGTGCGCAGATCGGCAGCGGGATTCTCGAGCTGACCCTGAGCATTGTCTTCGTGTTCTTTTTCTACCGCGACGGGCCGCGGCTGGCGGCATTCGTGCACAGTCTGCTGGAGCGCTTGATCGGTGATCGGGCCGGGTACTACATCGATCTGGTGGCCGGTACCGTGCAACGGGTGGTCAACGGGGTGATTGGTACAGCGGCAGCGCAAGCGGTGCTGGCGCTGATCGGGTTCCTGATTGCCGGCGTGCCGGGGGCGCTGGTGCTGGGGATCGTGACGTTTCTGCTCAGTCTGATTCCGATGGGGCCGCCGCTGGTGTGGATTCCGGCCACGGCATGGCTGGCCTGGAAGGGCGAGTACGGGATGGCGGTGTTTCTCGGGATCTGGGGGACGTTCATCATCAGTGGCGTGGATAACGTGCTCAAGCCGTATCTGATCAGCCGGGGCGGGAATCTGCCGTTGGTGATTGTGTTGCTTGGGGTGTTTGGCGGGTTGATTGCGTTTGGGTTTATCGGGTTGTTTATCGGGCCTACGCTTTTGGCTGTTGCTTATAGTTTGTTGACGGATTGGAGTAAGAGTCAGGCTCGGGTTTGAGGCTTTTGACTTGGCGGCCTTTGGGCCGACCAGGTTTTGGGTTGACTGTGTACATATCCGTTTCTTCGGGTGCTGCGGCTGACGGTTTCGCCCTTACGGCGAGTCCCTTTTGGCAAACGCCCCAAAAGGAACCAAAAGGGCTTGCCCCAACGTCCGGCGCCTCGCTGTGGCTCGGCGTTCCTTCGCTCCGGGATTGATCCGGGGGCATCGCCTACGGTTTGCTTCGCTGCACCTCCTCTCGATGCATGCGGCTGCGCCGCACGGTCGCTGCGCTCCCACCCCCGGATAAATCCCTCCACTCAGCCTTCCGAAGGGGCCGGTACGTCAAAAGCGGTACTCGAGCTAACGCTCATTGTGTTGAGTGGTGGGAAGCCAAAGCCAAAGCGAAAGCGAAAGCAGATTCTGGTGCTGGTGCTGGTGCTGGTGCCAATGTCGATGCAGGAGCAGGTGCTGGCGCAGTAGTGAACTTATGTGTTTCAAAACCCGAGTTCACCTCGGTATTTCACGTCGGTGTAGTTCGCTTAAACACCTCGGTCGGTCCCCTCTCCCTCTGGGAGAGGGCTAGGGTGAGGGCAGCTTTGATGACACACCGCAAAGCCAAAGCAAACCACTCACCCAGCCAACCTCAGTCGTCCCTTAAATCCTCACCCAATCTCAAGTCGCCACATTCAAATACTTGCCCACCGACGCAGTGCTTTCGAGCGAGTACTGCTTGCTCAGATTGGCAATCATGCGGTTCAGCGCTTCGGTGGTGGTTTGAGTATTGCTGGCGGTCTGTTCGTCGTCCGGGCGTTCGCGACCTGCATGCAGTGCAGCTTTCAGTTCGTCGCTGCTGACGCCTCCGCTGCTGTCGCTGTCCAGCATCTTGAGCAGGGCGGCGGCGGTGTCGGTGTTGTTCGAGGAGGTGCTGTCGCTGACTTGCAGCGCGCTGTTCAGTTCGGTGGCGGTAACCGTGCCGTCGCCGTCGGCATCGAGTTGGCTGAAGAGTTCGTCGCTGGAGGCTTGAGGCGGCGGGGGT